>JBFMBA010000087.1:0-11035 GCA_040755475.1 Thermodesulfobacteriota bacterium | reverse complement strand
GCATACGCTTTCTGATCGATGATGTCAGGGACGCAAACCCGTGGAGGGCAGAAGAGTAAACGACATGCTGACGATCCTGAGCCGATCGGTACGCGCCGGCCCGCATCACATGAGAAAATCATGGACGATCACAGATCTGCGGGATACGTTGGCGGTTTTCCTGCCGTGATCACCGCAGGCCGATGAGCTTGCGGGCCACGACGATCCGCTGGATCTCGTTGGTCCCCTCGTAGATCTGGCAGATCTTGGCGTCGCGCATATGGCGCTCGGCGGGGTAGTCCTTGATATAGCCGCTGCCGCCGAAGATCTGGACCCCCTCGATGGCCGCCCGCATCGCCGCGTCGGAGGCGTAGTACTTGGCCATCGCCGCCTCCTTCTCGAAGTCCAGGCCGTTGTCCTCGAGCCAGGCGGCCCGCAGCAGCATCAGCTCCGCCGCGTCGAGCTCGGTGGCCATGTCCGCCAGCTTGAACTGGATCGCCTGGAAGGTGGCGATGGGCTTGCCGAACTGGACCCGCTCCTTGGCGAAGGCGATCGCGTCCGAAAGGGCGCCTCTGCCGATCCCGCAGGCCTGGGCGCCGATGCCGATCCGCCCCGCGTCGAGGCCCGAGAGCATCTGCCGGAACCCCTGGCCCGGCTTCCCGAGGAGGTTTTCCGCCGGGACTTCGGCGTCCTCGAAGACCAGCTCCGCCGTACCGGAGGCCAGGATCCCCATCTTCTCCTCGATTTTTCCCACACGGAATCCCGGGGTGTTCTTCAGATCGACGATCAGGTTGATGATCCCCTTGTAGCCCCGGTCGGGGTCCGTCGTCGCGGCCAGGACGCAGTACCGGGCTACGTTGCCGCTGGTGATGAAGCTCTTCACGCCGTTGACGATATAGGTGTCCCCCCTGAGTTCGGCCCGGCATTTCAGGGCGGCGGCGTCGGATCCCGCGGTGGTTTCGGTCAGGGCGTAGCACCCCTCCACCTTGCCGCCGGCAACGGGGGCGAGAAAGGTCCGCTTCTGCTCCTCCGTCCCGAAGGCGTTGACGGGATACCCGTAGAGGCTGTTGTTCACTGAGGTGATGACGCCGCAGCTGGCGCAGGCTTCCGAGATCTCGATGAGCGCCATGACGTAGGTGACGTTGTCCATCCCGGCGCCGCCGTATTCCGTCGGCACGGCGATCCCCATCAGCCCCAGTTCGCCCAGTTCGCGGCAGATCTCCTCGGGGTGCCGGTGCGTCCGGTCCAGCTCCGCCGCGACGGGCTTGATCCGTGTCTGGGCGAATTTCCGGACCATCTCCCGGACCATCTTCTGTTCACTGGTGGGTGCGAAATTCATATTTTCAGACTCGCTCGAGGACCATGGCCATCCCCTGGCCGCCGCCGATGCAGAGCGCGGCGAGGCCGAGGTTGATGTCCTTCTTTTGCATCTGCAGGGCCAGGCTGTACGTGATCCGGGCGCCCGTGCAGCCGATGGGGTGGCCGATCGAAATCCCGCTGCCGTTGAGGTTGCACCTGTCGAGGTCGATTCCGAGCTCGCGCAGGCAGGCAATCGCCTGGACGGCGAAGGCTTCGTTCAGTTCCACCAGGTCGATGTCCTTCATGGTGAGGCCCAGGTTGCCGAAGAGTCGCCGGGTCGCCGGAATCGGCCCCAGCCCCATGAAGGCGGGATCCACGCCGCCCGTCGCATACCCCTTGATCCGGGCCAGAGGCGTGAGCCCGAGTTCCTTCGCCCTCTCGCCGGCCATGAGCACGACCGCGGCGGCCCCGTCATTGATCCCCGATGCGTTGCCGGCGGTCACCGTTCCGCCTTCCTTCTTGAAGGCCGGCGGAAGCTTGGCCAGTTTCTCGAGCGACGTGTCCATGGGCCGTTCATCGGTCCCGAAGGCGAGCGGCTCGCCCTTTTTCTGGGGAACCATCACGGGAACGATCTCGTCGGTCACGGCGCCGCTTTCGATGGCGGCTCTCGCCCGCCGGTGGCTCAGGAGCGCCAGCTCATCCTGCTCCCGGCGGGTGATCCCGTACCGGGCGGCGATGTTCTCGGCGGTCAATCCCATGTGGTAGCCGTTGAAGATCTCATAGAGGCCGTCGAAGACCACCAGGTCCGTGATCTTCCCGAAGGGCATGCTCATCCGGTATCCCCAGCGGGCATCGGGAAGGGCGAAGGGGGCGCCGGACATGCTCTCCATCCCGCCGGCGACCAGGATGTCCGCATCCCCGGCCCGGATGGCCTGGGCGGCCAGGGCGATCGCCTTCATCCCCGAGGCGCAGACCTTGTTGATGGTCATCGCGTTGGTCTCCTCGGGCAGACCGGCGTAAATCGAGGACTGGCGCCCCGGGTTCTGTCCGAGCCCGGCCTGCAGGACGTTCCCCATGATGCACTCGTCGAAGAAAACCGGCGCGAACGTCTCGGGATAATCGTCATACCGCTTCCGGAGATCGGTTTTTTCCACCTCTTTGAAGGAATCGGGGCGGCAGGCGCGGACGGCGGGACTCACCTCGGGCCGCAGCCGTGCCCTCCGGATCGCCTCCCGGATGACCAGGGCGCCCAGATCAACCGCCCGGATGTCCTTGAGCCCCCCGCCGAAACTGCCCACGGCGGTTCTTGCCCCGCTGACGATCACCACCTCTCTCATCTACAAGTCTCCTTTCCCAGGCCGATACACTTGGAAACCGGGTCCCGCAAACGCGCATTGGAGATTTTTCGGGGCACCCTGCCCTTGCAGCGGAGCGCAGGCAAAGACGACTGTTTGAGCGTGCAGCGCGAGTTTCGTCTTTGCAGCGAAGCGAGAGGGTACAGGGTCGAAAAATGTCCAGCGCGTGGAGGGACCCGATTTCCATGTGTAGCAGCGGTCTCATGCTACACCCGGATCAGTATCGCGTCCCCCTGGGCGGCGCCGGAGCAGATGCCGCAGACGCCCAGCCCCCCGCCCCGCCGCCGGAGCTCGTAGGCCAGGGTCATCAGGATCCGCGCCCCCGTCGCCCCGATCGGGTGACCGTAGGCGATGGCGCTGCCGTTCACGTTCACCTTGGCGAACATCTCCTCCTTGGTCATCCCCAGGATCGCCCGGGCGCTGACCAGGACCACCGCGGCGAAGGCCTCGTTGATCTCCACCAGGTCGATCTGCTCGAGGGTGAGGTCGTTTCGGGCGAGGATCTTCCGGATGGCGAGCCCCGGCACCGTGGCGATGTCCTTCGGCGGCTGGGAAACCTCCGCGTAGTCGAGGATCGTGCACAGCGGCGCCATCCCCAGTTCGGCCGCCTTCTCCCCGCTCATGAGCAGGCAGACGTCGCCCCCGTCGTTCACCCCCGGGGCGTTCCCGGCGGTCACGCTTCCCGGTGCGCCCGTGACGGTGCTCCTGTGGCCGAAGACGGGCGGCAGCTTGGCCAGCCCCTCGGGTGTCGTGTCGGGCCTCGGCCCCTCGTCCTTTTCCATGACGGATGTCTTTTTCCCCTCGCGGATCTCGACGGGGAAGATCTCGTCGTCCAGGCGGCCCGCCTGCATCGCCTCCACGGCGGCAAGCTGCGAGCGGAGCGCCCACTCGTCCTGCTCCGCGCGGCTGAACCCGAATTCATCGGCGACCTCCGAGCCGTGAAGCGCCATGTGGCGGTTGTAGAAGGCGCACCACAGGCCGTCGTTCACCATCAAGTCCAGGGCGGGGCGCGACGGGAGCCCCATCCGGCTCCCCCAGCGCATTTCCGTCAGGCCGAAGGGGGCGTTGGTCATGCTCTCCTGCCCGCCGGCGATGCAGATATCCGCGCGGCCGAGCTGGATCATCTGGCAGGCGAGGTCCACCGTCTTGATCCCCGAGGAGCAGACCTTGTTCACGGTGATGCTGGGAACCGACTCGGGAAGCCCGGCCAGGATGGTCGCCTGACGGCTGGGAACCTGGCCGGTCCCGGCGGCGACGACCTGCCCCATGAAGACGTAGTCCACGTCGGCGGGCTTGACCTTTCCGCCCGTCCTGCGGAGGACTTCCCTGATGGCCAGGGCGCCCAGCTCCGGGGCGGAAAACCCCTTGAGCGCGCCGCCGAAGCGGCCGTAAGGCGTCCGGCAGGCCTCGACCATCACCACGGTCCGGAGCCCCCCCGGGGGCTTTGGTCCTCCTGCCGCCGCGGAAAAATCGGGCTCCCGCCGGCCGAACTCGGCGACGGGGGCGCCGGCGTACCGGTCTGCAAGGGTCTGTTCCAGTTTCTGGGGCGCCTTCTCCATGTCACTCTCCTGTCGTTTCGGTAAATTCCAGCTCCCGGGGGACCTTGTACGAGGAAAGATAGCTGCGGCAATGGCGCAGCAACTCCCTTTCATCGATCTGCGCGCCGGGCTTCTTCACGATGCAGGCCTTGACGATCTCCCCGCGGAGCAGATCCTCCTTGCCGTCGATGCGCGCCGACTGGACGGCCGGATGGAGGCACAGGACGATCTCGATTTCCCGGGGGTAGACGTTGAAGCCGCTGGTGATGATCATCCGCTTTTTGCGCCCGGTGAGGAAGATGTATCCCTCGGCGTCCATCCGGCCCAGGTCGCTCGTGTAAAGCCAGCCGTCCCTGATGACCTGGTCGGTCATCTCCTGATCCCTGTAGTAGCCCTTCATGATGTTCTCGCCCCGGAGGATCAGCTCGCCCACGGTTCCCCGCGGGACCTCCCGGCCCGCCTCGTCGACGATTTTTCCCTCTACGCCGGGGATGGTGATGCCGATGGAGCCGGGTTTCTGGGGCATGTCCAGACGGCTGAAGGAGGCGACCGGCGACGCCTCGGTCAGGCCGTAGCCTTCCATGATCTTCACGCCGAACCGCTGCTCGAAGACGGGGATGAATTCCGGGGGCATCGCCGCGCCGCCGGTAATGCAGATCTTCAGCGAATCGACCCGGTATTTGTCGGCGCCCTCATGAAAGAGCATGCCGATGAAAAGCCGGGGCACGGCGGCGATGTAGGTGATGCGTTCCTTCTCGATCGCCGAGAAGACCCCGTCGAGGGTGAAGCGCTCCATCAGGACCACGCCCGCGCCGATCCGCAGCGGCGCCAGCATGTTGCCGACCGCGCCGAAGGAGTGAAAAAGGGGGATGACGGCGAGTCCGATGTCCTTCTCGCCCCGGTCGCAGATCGTCTTGAGGAGCGCCGACTGGCTGAGGAGATTCCGGTGGGTGAGGACGGCGCCCAGGGGCTTGCCCGTGAGCCCGGCGGTATAGATCATGACGGCGGGATCGTCGTCGGCCAGCGCAGGGATCTCTTCCGTGAAGGGGCCCCGGGCGATGATCTCCCCGAACGGGGAATCACCCCCCGGTCCGTTCGTCGTGATGAGGTGGCGGCACAGCGGGAGTTCCCCCTGAATCTCCTCGAAGCGTTTTGCCAGCGCCCCCTGGGTGATCAGGCACCGCGCGTCGCTGTTGCCCAGCAGATGGAGAAGCTCGTAGGGGGTGGACTGGACGTTGAGCGTCACGGCCACGCCGCCGATCTTCTGGACGGCGAAGTAGGCGACGACGAACTCCGGACAGTTGGGGAGCATCAGGGCCACCTTGTCCCCCTTGCCGAGTCCGAGCGACCGCAGATGGTTGCCCAGGGCGCACGCGGCCCGGTTCAGTTCCCGGTAGGTGAGCCGCGTCTCGCCGTGGATCACCGCCCAGTTTTCACCGTGGCGTTCGGCGCTCTCCGAAAGCATCTTCCCCAGACTCATAGACGGTTCCCAACCCCGAGGATCTCATTGAAAATGGCAAACGCCTTCCCGTTGGAACGGCTCTTTTCTCCTAACACATCAGAAGAAGGCATTTCAACAGAATTAACGGGGCATGGCCCGGGAAACGCGCTGCAGCGACAGGGGAAGCTCCAGGCTGTTTGCTTCGAGCAGGGCTCTGTCCGAGAGGATCTCCTCCGAGGGGCCGTCCGCGACCACGACGCCGTCGCCGATCACGATGCAGCGCCCGCACACATCGAGGATCAGGTCCAGGTCGTGGGAGGCGATGATCCGGGAGTGCTTGAAGGTTCTGAGCAGCGAGATCAGCGACCGCCTGGATCTGGGGTCGAGGTTCGCCGCGGGTTCGTCCATGGCCAGGATGTCCGGCTCCATGGCCATGACCGCCGCGATGGCGACGGCGCTCTTCTGCCCGCAGGACAGATGGTGCGGCGGCTTGTCCTGAAGGGCGAGGCTGTTGACCATCTCCAGCGCCCCGCGGACCCGCTCCCTGACGGACGCCTCATCCATCCCGAGGTTCAGGGGTCCGAAGGCGACATCGTCAAAAACCGTCGGCATGAAAAGCTGGTCGTCGGGATGCTGAAAGACCATGCCGACCTTCCTGCGGATCTCCTGTCTCGTCCCCTTGGTGAGGGGCAGATCGCCGATGGTGACCGTTCCGGCAGTCGGCAGGAGATAGCCGTTCAGGTGCTGCAGGAGCGTCGATTTGCCCGCGCCGTTGGCGCCGACGACCCCGACGGACTCGCCGTGGGTGATCCGGAACGTGATCCCCCGAAGCGCCTGGGTCCCGTCGGGATAGCGGAAGAAGACATTCCTGAACTCGACGATGTGATGGCTCATCGGATCACCCCCTGGGCGATGCGACCGATCCCCTCGGTCACGGGAACAAAGCGGAAAATGAGCAGAAAGAGCGCCATCGCCGACAGGAATGCCAGATCGGGCCATACCCAACGCGATTGTCCGAGCGCGGGCATGTCCCCCCGGAAGCCGCGGGAGAGCATGGCGTAGTAGATCCGCTCGGCGCGATCCACGGTTCTCAGAAACAGGATCCCGATCAGGCGCGCGAACACCTTCAGCCCGGTGCCGCGCCTGCCGAAGGAGCGCATGTCCCGGGCGCGGACGATCCGCATCGTCTCCTCCATCAGGACAAAGAGGTACCGGTGCAGGAACTGGAGCTGCGAGACGAACAGCGCCGGACAGCCGAGCTGCCTGAGGGCGTGGCAGACGCCGGAGAAGGAGGTCGTGGCGATCAGAAGGAGCGCCGCGCTCACGGTGAGCGCGAACTTCATCAGAATCGAAGCGAAGGAGAGCCACCCCGCCGAGACGGAGACGCCGAAAATCATCGCCGCCGCCCGCGTATCCAGTATGGGATTGAACATGCCGATGAAGATCGCGAAGGGCGAAACGACGATCACCTTCCTGGCAATGAAACGGACGGGGATGTCGCCGAGCGCCATGAGCAGCGCCGGGTAGAGAAAAAACGGGACCAGCCCGGCGATCTCGTATTTGGAAAAGGAAATGACGGTGAGCACAAACAGCGCCGTGCCGATCACCTTGGCTCTCCCATCGAGACGGTGCACGACGGTATCCCTGTAGGAGAGCCGGTCCAGCCGTCCGATATCGAAATACTTCTCGTCAAAGGTCATCGCGTTTTCTTCTCCGCAGGGTCCGGACCCCCATCCCGATGACCATGACCATGCCCAGGACGATCGCCCCGCCGATGACGCCGGCCGTGGAAACGCCCCCGTCGACGGCGGGCCAGGCAGGGTCCGCCGGTTCCTGTCTCGCTTCGCCCGCCGGGAGTTTGAACCGATAATCGGGCAGAAACGCCGTCTTCTCCTGGATTCGCCTGAACACCGGCGCGATCCCCTGATCCGGCTCCGGCAGCCCCTGACTGCCGGTGATTTTCTCGATGGACCACTCCAGACCGTCGGGATGCGTCGAGGCGAACCAGGAGAGCCCCCCGCCCGTGAGGAGCGCCAGCGCCGCGAATGTGGCGATGACCTTCCTGAGCGGCATCTGCGTGCCCCGGGGCCTTGATGCGGCCGCGCCCGCCAGGATCTCGGGCCTGGCCGTCCGCACGTAGTTGATGACGCCGGCGGTGACGAACCCCTCCACGAGGGCGATGGCCAGATGGACCGGCTGCATCAGGAGGGCGAAGGCACCCAGGGGCAGTTCGCTCTTGCCCGACAGGACCGTCTCCAGGACGACCGAAAAGGCGCCCAGCTGCAACGCGAGGACCACGCTCACGACGGAGGCGGCCAGAATCCGCCCCGGGCTTTTTCCCTCGCCGGCCCAGGGTTTGTACAGGAGCGGATAGACCAGATAGCTGGGATAGAAGCCCAGGTTCCAGATGTTGCAGCCCAGGGCGAGCAGCCCGCCGTCGGCGAAAAAGAGGGCTTGGACCGTCAGCACCGATGCCATGACCACGAAGGCCGCATGGGGACCCAGGAGGATGGCCAGAATCATCCCGCCGCCCAGGTGGCCGCTCGATCCCGTTCCGGGAATCGTGAAATTGACCATCTGCGCCGCAAAAATAAACGCGCCCAGAACCCCCATCAGGGGAATCGTTCGATCATCGAGATCGCGCTTGAGCCTCCGTGACGCAAAACCGCCGACCGCCGCCGATCCGGCCCAGAGCGTCGCCCCTACCGCAGGGGAGATCAGGGCATCCGCCATGTGCATCGTTCTTTCTCCTTCTCTCTATCCACCCGGCGCCCCTCTTACAAAGTCCGTCGGGTCGAGAAAACGGGCCGGCTTCGTCAGAATCGCACTGCCATGCCCGCCATGAACGACCAGTCGGTCTCGGGCGCCGTCAAGCCGTATTTCACACCCACATCGATGTCGACGCGCTCGGAGAGGGAGTAGATGAGCCCGCCCAGCGCGAAGGCGGGATCCTTGCCCGCCGCCCTGTCCCGGTTCCGCTCGATGCCGATGTTGCCCGCGATCTTCAGCCCCTTGAGGACCTCGTAGGTGGCCGCCAGGGAGGCCTGCCACAGATGCTGCTCCTCGTCCGCCTTGTTCTCGTTTCCGATGTAGCCCGCATTCACATGAAAGGCCCAGGGGGCGGCCTCCTTGGTAGCGATCAGGAATGCATGGTATCCGATCCTTCCGGCGCCGAGCCCCTTCCCGTCGTCGCCGGTCGGGATTCTCAGGCCGGGCTTCAGGGCAAAAGCCAGCCCGTCCCGCTCGAAGAATCGCCACTTGACCTCGACGGTCGCATCCGCAATCCCCTTTTCGTCGTAGCGGGTGACCCCGTCTTCCTTCACCCGGCTGCCCTGGTAGGGGAGGCCCAGGACCATGTCGACCTGTTCGGCCATGCCGTAGGAGAGCGTGGCGGCGACCTGGAATCCGGCCGACTCCTGCGACGCCCCGTTGCGGGTTTCCCTGTCGGAGTCGTACTGCCCGCTGACCTCCACCTGCCAGTTCCCTATCCCCTGCGTTCCCGTGTCGTCCGTGATGAGCGGATGAGCGCCCCAGAGGGCCGTATGGACCAGCAGACCGATTCCCGCGATAAAAACCGTGACCGAACGACGCATAGGTTTGCTCCCTTCAATGTCATGAAAATGCAATTCGTAACACGACTCAATAAAAAAAACCGTTCGCTACCCGATCTCCCGCCCCGTGCTGGACATGCTCAGCGTCACGTGGCGGACCCCCTTGATCGACCGGAGCGCATCGGCCAGCTTGCGGACCTCCTCCGCCTTACCCCGGGCAGCCACGATCTCCAGACAGTTGTGGTGATCCAGGTGGATGTGCTGGGTGGAGATGATCGCCTCCTGGAACCTGTGCTGGGTGTCGGTCACCCGGCTCATGACGTCCCTCTTGTGATGGTCGTATATGAGGGTGATGGCACCGGCCACATCGCTTCCCCCCTGCCATTCCCTCTGGACGAGCTCCCGGCGGATCAGGTCCCGCAGGGCCTCCGAGCGGTTGGTGTACTGCTTTTCCCTGATCAGCTCATCGAACCTGTCCAGGAGGTTTTTATCCAGGGAAACACCGAAGCGCACCAGTTCGGACATCGCCGTTCACCATGTTACGTTTTTTGGGTTTGTAGCACATCTGAAAAAACTGTCAAGCCTTTTTTACCGCCATGCTGCCCGCTGCCCGCGTTCCGCGACCCGGCGGATTCGCAGCCCGCAGCTCCTCCGGCGCCGGCCGGCAGCCGACGGAGGGGTCCGGCTCACCGTGCGTCCAGACAGGCCGCCATCTCTTCCAGGCCGGAGACGATTCGGGACCCGAGCCTGTAGATCGACTCGCCGATGAAAAAAACCCGTCCCGAGCGCACGGCGTCGAGCGTGGAGAGTCTCTCGATCAGCGGCTTCGTCCGTTCCTCCATCCCGCGTCCCCTTCCGAAAAAGAGGGCGTCGGGCCTCAGGCGGATGATCTCTTCGAGGGAAAATTTCAGGTATCCCCCTTTCCCCGCCGCGGCGACATTGTGGATCCCCAGCAGGGAAAGGGCATCGTCGATGGTGGTTCCCCGTCCGGCGGCTATCAGGGGGGCCGGCTGAACAATGAAGACCGCGCTCCTGATCCCCCGCCTCGACGAGCCTTTCCTGCCCTCCGCGATCCGGCGGACATGCCTTTCGAACCGGTCGGCCCGACCGTCGGCAAGGGCTGACACCCCCAGCACCCTTCCCATGGCCCGGATCTCACCGGGCAGATCCCCGATCCGTCTGGCCCTGAAGATGTATGTCCGGATGCCCAGCGATTTGAGGCGGTTTTCGAAAAGCCGCGGATTGCCGTCTTCGGTCATGACCACCAGATCGGGGCGCTGGAGGACGATCGCCTCCAGCGATGGATTGGCAAAACCGCCGATCTTGGGTTTCGCTGCCGCGCCGGGCGGATAGTCGCAGTAGTCGGTCACGGCCGCGATCCGGGCTTCGACGCCCAGGTCGTAGAGTATTTCAGTCAGATTGGGCGCCAGCGAAACGATCCTGTTCGGGAAATCGGCCGCCTCCGCCGCCGGCATCGGCCAGCCGGCACCCGCCCACAGCAGCAAGGCGACCACCATCCACCGGAGAGGCGACACGCATCCCCTTGCGGGTTTCATACAGTTCTCGGTACCCATACCCCCGCCCTCGCCGACGGCATTGCCCATCACCGGACGGCACCCTCGTTCAAAACGAACCGCACCGGAACATCCACCGACATGGTCACCGCCCGCCCGGCCTTTTGTCCCGGTTCGAATTTCCACGATCGGACGGCCTCCAGGGCTGCCCGGTCGAGAATGTCATGGCCCGCGGAGTCCTTGATCTCGACCCGGCCGACGCGGCCATCGACGAGAACCTCGACGGACAGCACCACCACCCCCTGATACCCCCGCAGTCTCGCCAGGGGAGGATACGCAGGACGGACGTTGTCGCCGT
>JBFMBA010000086.1:0-3283 GCA_040755475.1 Thermodesulfobacteriota bacterium | reverse complement strand
GTGGTAATGGTTATTTTCATCTGGGAATTGACGGTGCCGTATAAAAAAGCGACGAGCCAGCCGCCGAAGAGCGTATTGAGAAAGGTTCTTCTCGTGATCAGGGAAAATTTAAGTTTCATCGGTGGCCTTTCCCAGCAGCTTCCTGAACCGGTGCTTCACCATGTCCTTGCGCAGGCCCACGATGGCGTCCGTGGGGCGCACGTCCTTCGGGCAGGCGTCGATGCAGCGGAACAGGGTGTCGCATCCCCAGACGCCCTTCTCATGGTTGAGGATGTCCAGTGCCGAGAAGGGGCGCTCGTCCCTGGAATCGAGCACGAACCGCTCGAGCTTGGCCGCCGCCGCCGGACCCACGTATTCCGGATCCCGCGCGAGAACCGGACAGGCGCCGTAGCAGCAGGCGCAGAGGATACAGTTCACATACTGATCGATCCGCAGGCGCTCCTCCTCGCTCTGGGGAATCTCCTTTTCGGGCACGGGGCTCTTGCGGATCAGGTAGGGCTGGATCTTTTCGTACATCCGCCAGAAAGGCGTCATGTCGACGACCAAATCCCGTATCACCTCCAGGTTGGGCAGGGGCTCGAGGATGATCGTCTCGGTGTTGAAGGCGGCCACCTGCGTCCGGCAGGCGAGATCGATCTTGCCGTTGATGACCATCGCGCAGGATCCGCAGACGGCGGAACGGCAGGAACAGCGAAAGGAGAGGGTCCCGTCGATCTCGTCGCGGATCCGCAGCAGCACCGCCAGGACGGTCAGACCGGGTATCACGGCGATGCGGTAGGTCGCAAAGCGGGGCTTTGCCTCGGGCGCCATCGCGTCGTACCGGAGGATCTTGAAGGTGTATGTACTGGCTTTAATCAATATTCCTGTCTCCCCAATGAGCTCTCACGACAGACGGCTTCGGAAAAAGACCCGGAGACAAGGCGCGCGACCCATGAGGAGCGAGGCGCACTCTCCCGTACGCCGCAACGACGAGGGGGGAAGCGCAACGCAGTCTATGGACTTCTTCCGGAGCCGTCATCAATATTTTCTCTCCATGGGTTCATACCGGGTGATCGCCACCTCCTTGAATGAGATGACCGGATCCCCGTCGGGGCCCATCCGGGCGATCGTGTGCTTCAGCCAGTCGGTGTCGTTGCGGGTGTTGAAATCGAGGCGGTAGTGGGATCCCCGGCTCTCCTCCCGGAGGATGGCCCCCAGGACGATCGTGTGGGCCACCTCGATCATGTATCCCAGTTCAACGGCGCCCGTCAGTTCGTAGTTCATGTGCCGGGCCGCCGAAGAGACGCCCACGTCCTGGTAGCGCCGCCTGATCTCGAGGAGCTTCTGCAGCGCCTGGTCGAGCTCTCCGCGGGTCCGGAAGATCCCCACCTTTTCGCTCATCACGGCGCTCAGTTCGGCCTGGAGCAGACCGGGCCTCTCCTTGCCGGGCGATGCCAGCTTCCGGAGCGTGGCTTCGACCCGGTCCTTCAGCCGCAGGAGCGGTTCCTCCTCCGCCTGCGGGATGCCGCCCTCCAGGTCCTCGGTGATCGCCCTGGACCCCAGCTTTCCGAAGACGATCGTGTCGAGCAGCGAGTTGCCGCCCAGACGGTTCGCGCCGTGGACGCTGACGCAGGAACACTCCCCGCCGGCGTAGAATCCGCGGACTTCGGAGACGCAGCGCTTGTCCACGTCGATGCCGCCCATGGAGTAATGCTGGGCCGGCATGATGGGGATCGGTTCGTGGACCGGATCGATGCCGATGAAGTCGATGCTGATCTGCCGGATGCCCGGAAGCCGCTCCTGGATCTTCT
Organism: Thermodesulfobacteriota bacterium; assembly: GCA_040755475.1. GTDB lineage: Bacteria > Desulfobacterota > Syntrophia > Syntrophales > UBA5619 > JAKAFS01. The sequence goes on along the minus strand of JBFMBA010000086.1, from coordinate 1,493 downwards.
TTTCCCCCAGGTGCCTCAGATCGAGCTGGATGTATCTGCCCAGCGGGTGCTCAAACCCACGCCCCTCGTCCATCTCGGTCTGTATGCAGCGGGAGACGATGTCCCGGGGCGCCAGTTCCATGGCCGTCGGGGCGTATTTCTGCATGAAGCGCTCCCCCCGGTTGTTGACCAGGTAGGCGCCCTCGCCCCGGCATCCCTCCGTCATGAGGATGTTCGTGCCGATCAGGCAGGTGGGGTGGAACTGGACGAACTCCATGTCCTTGAGCGGAATCCCCGCCGTGTAGGCCATCCCGATGCCGCTGCCCGTGTTGATCAGGGCGTTCGTGGAGTGCTGAAACACCCGGCCGTATCCCCCGGTGCCGAAGAAGGTGACCCCGGCGCGGATCGGGATGAGTTCGCCCGTGTGGATGTCCAGGACGACGACGCCGTGGCACTGGCCTTCCTCCACGCACAGCGCGGTGACGAACCATTCCGGATAGACCTTGACCCCCTTGGCCACGGCCCGCTCGTAAAGGGTGTTGAGCAGCACATGGCCGGTGATGTCGGCCGAATAGCAGGTCCGGGGATAGCCCGCGCCGCCGAAGGGGCGCTGGGCGATCGTTCCATCGGCGAACCGGCTGAACGGACAGCCCCAGTGCTCCATTTCGTAAACGATCGGTGCGGCCTCGCGGCACATGAGTTCCGCGGCATCCTGGTCTGCCAGGTAATCGCTCCCCTTGACCGTGTCGAAGGTGTGCTTCTCCCAGGAGTCGTCCCGGCTGTCGGGGTTGTTGGTCAGAGGGGCGTTGATGCCGCCCTGCGCCGCGATGGAATGGGACCGCGTCGGGTAGACCTTGGAGATGAGCCCCACGTTGAACCTGTCGCAAAGTCCGACGGCAGCCCGAAGCCCCGTCAGTCCGCCGCCGACGATGAGGATATCGTGATGAACCATTCCTGTTAAGCCCTCACATAGAAGTAGATCAAGACCGCCGAGATGAGGGTCGCGACCACATTGGCCGCCCAGAACAGCTGCTTTTCTTTCCGGTAACCGAGATCGATCGCGATGGTTCTCAGACCGTAGACGCTGTGAAAGGTAAAAAGGACAAGAAGCAGGATGTCCAGTGCAGGATGCCGGTGCAGGCTGAGGGCCCAGTCGGGCTTCTTGTCTTTCGTGAACAGGAAGTAGCTGGTGAGAATTTTGATGCCGAATAGAACGATCAGGGTCACACCGCTGATGCGGTGAAAAAGCCAGATGAACATACGCCCCCCGCCTAACGTCAAGTAATGTGTGAACGGGCCCCGGAATAGCCGCGGCTCGACCGGCGGCGCTACCCGCAGAGCCCGCCGGGCGGGCGCTCGTTTTCCACCCCGTCGGCGAAACGCCGGTCATCCGAAATGCACCTCCGCCTAGCAGGGAACATGCCGTTTGTCAAGAAAAAAGTCTGCCCCTGTCAGTCGTATACGGAATCTCCGGTTTGTGGGCCGTATCTGACGGGACCTTTTTCCCTTCTTCC
>JBFMBA010000085.1:0-2495 GCA_040755475.1 Thermodesulfobacteriota bacterium | reverse complement strand
CGCACCTCTGGGGAAAAGACACGGGCGAAGCGGAAGGGCTGATTCGGGCAGAGCTGGGGGACAAGCGCATCCGGGTGGCCCAGTGCGGCCCGGCGGGCGAGAAGATGGTGCGATACGCCTGCGTGCTCAACGAGCTGAAGCATGTCAACGGCCGGACGGGCATGGGGGCGGTGATGGGCTCCAAGAATCTGCGGGCGATCGCCGTCCGCGGGACGCGCAAGCTCGAGATGGCGGATCCGGAAAAAGTGCGGGAGATCGGCAAGACCGTCGTCGGGCTCACCAAGGTCGCCCCGATGGCCCTGAATTTCAAGAAATTCGGGACCTCGCTGAACGTGATGGGGCTCAACCTGACCGGGATCCTGCCCACGAGAAACTTCCAGGCCGGGCAATTTGAAGAGGCCAGGGCGATTTCGGGCGAAAAGATGACCGACACGATCCTGGTCAAGACCGAGGGCTGCTATGCCTGCGCCATCCAGTGCAAGCGGGCGGTGCGGGTGGACGGCCAGTATGCGGCCACGCCGGCATACGGCGGTCCGGAATATGAAACCCTGGCTTCGCTGGGTTCCCTCTGCGGCATCGGGAATCTGGAAGCGATCGCCCACGGGAACGAGCTGTGCAACCGCTGGGGGCTGGACACCATATCCACGGGCGCCTGCATCGCCTGGGCCATGGAATGCACGCAAAAAGGAATCCTGAGCCGGCAGGATACGGACGGCATCGATCTGACCTTCGGCAACACGGATGGCATGCTGGAGATGATCCGGAAGATCGGCGCCCGGGAAGGATTCGGGGATATCCTGGCAGACGGAGTCAGGCAGGCGGCGGAAAAGATCGGCAGGGGCTCGGCGGAATACGCCCTGCACATCAAGGGAGAGGAGCTTCCCATGCATGACCCGCGCGGCAAACAGGGTCTGGGGCTCGGGTATGCGCTGTCCCCCACCGGAGCCGATCACATCGAGGCGCCGCACGACAGCCTCTACACCACCGAGAACTGGGTTTTGCAGGAGTCCGGGCCGGTGGGCGTGCTCGAGCCCATGTCCGCCATGGAGCTGGGCCCGAAGAAGGTCCGCCAGTTTGCCCGCACCCAGCAGATCTTCAGCCTCTACAATTCGCTTGGGGTCTGTAATTTTGCCGCCGGCCCCTATTCGGCCTTCAGGCTTCCCCTGCTGGTGGAGGCCGTTGAGGCGATTACGGGCTGGAACACCAGCCTCTATGAGTTGATGGAAGTGGGCGAAAGAATGACGACCATGGCACGGGCCTTCAATATCCGTGAGGGGCTCTCCGCGAAGGACGACCGCCTGCCGGAGAGGTTGTATGAGGCGCTGGAAAAAGGAACGTCCCGTGAAAAGCGCATCCACCGCGAAGACTTCGCCAAGGCGATCGGGCTCTATTACGAGGCCATGGGATGGAACGGAAAGACCGGGGCCCCCACGGACGGGCGTCTGAGTTTCCTCGGCCTGGAATGGCTGATTCCATAAACCGGAAAGCACCATCGCACCATGCGCCGTTTCACGGGCATGGCTGTGTGTATCATGAACAGGGCGGACCATGGTCAATGAGAAAATCGCCGTGATCGGCGCGGGAACGATGGGGGTGCAGATCGCCGCCCAAATCGCCAATCACGGGTATCAGGTAACCCTCTACGGACGGCGCCCCGAGAAGCTGCAACGATCGCTTCTGGGTCTGGCGGAGGTTCTCGAAGGCGCCGGGAGAATACCGGCGCCGGTGCGGGAGGCATGGCTGAAAGGCGCCGAAAAAATCGCTCTCTGCACGGATTTGCGGGAGGCGCTGCGGGAAGCGGATCTGGCCATCGAGGCCGTCTCCGAAGACCTGGCGCTCAAGCGGGAGCTCTTCGCCCGGATCGATGCCCTGGCCCCCGAGCGGGCCATTCTTTCCACCACCAGCTCGACGGTTCCCGTGTCGTGGATCGAGGATGCCACCCGAAGGCCCGCCCGGTGCCTCAATCTCCATTTCTACCAGACGCCGGTGCTGGTCAGCATGGTGGACATCATGGCGGGAACCCGCACTGCGCCCGAGGTCATGGATGCGGCCGCGCGGTTCGTTCAATCGATCGGATGCATCCCGCTGGTGGTCAGGCAGGAGCGCCTGGGTTTCGGTTTTCCCCGGATCCTGCATTCCATCTATCAGCAGGCCCTTTCCCTGTGGGCCGGCGGGGTGATGGACTTCCGGGACCTCGATCGCGCCTGGATGCTCTTTACCGGGATGCCCCGCGGTCCCTTCGGCATCATGGACGCCATCGGCCTGGATGTCCTCTATGACCTGCTGATGGTGTACCACAAGGAATCCGGCTCACCGAAGGACCTCCCGCCCCAGGTCCTGAGGGACAAGATCGACCGGCGGGAGCTGGGCATGAAATCGGGCCGGGGGTTCTATTCCTACCCCCACCCGGAGTACGGGCGGCCGGATTTCCTCAACGGTGCCCCCCTGCCCGCAGGTTGAGCCCTTCGCTTTTTTCCGTACCTCGCCGGCGGGAA
>JBFMBA010000084.1:0-2672 GCA_040755475.1 Thermodesulfobacteriota bacterium | reverse complement strand
AACCTCATCAGCTACGCCAGTCCCACCCACGGACCCCTCATTCTCAAAGAGATGGCCAAGTTGGATTACCGGCCCAAGGTGCTGGTCTCGTTCCCCCTCGGCGACCCGATCATGTATAAAATCGCGGGCGCCGACGTCTGGGAGGGGGTCTACCCCGCCGCACCGGCCAACTCCAGTCTCCCGGGTGAGCCCGTCGCCGACAAGGTGGTCGAGATCCTCAAGAAATACGAACCCAAGATTGCCGGCAAGGAATACCTTGCCCTCTTCGGCGCCGTTTCGATGATGCACGCCGTCGAGGGGCTCAGGAACGCCGGCCGGAACCTCACGCCGGAGGGAATGATCAAAGGGATGGAGATGATAAAGAACTGGAAACCCGAGGGACTCGGAGCGCCCGTCACGTATACCCCGGACCGCAGACACGGGGTGAACGGCTCCAGGCTCACCCACGCCGTGAAAGGCAAGCATGTGCCCATAAGCGACTATATCATCTACAAGCCGCTGTTCTGAGCCGACGGCGATGCTGGACATCAAGAAACTGGCCATCGCTTTCGGCGGAATCCGGGCGCTGGACGGCATCGACCTGTCCGTCCGGGAAGAGGAGATCCTCTCGATCATCGGCCCGAACGGATCCGGAAAGACCACCCTGTTCAATTGCCTCACGGGGATCTACCACCCCGACCAGGGCGACATTGTGTACCGGGGGGAGAGCCTCCTCGGGCTCTCCCCCGATCACATCGCGATCCGCGGCATCGCTCGAACCTTTCAGAATCTCCGCCTCTTCATGAACATGAACGTACTGGATAACCTGATGCTGGGGCGTCATGTCCACATGAAGAAAAACATCCTTGCCGCCCTTTTTCGATTCCGTGGCGAGGAACTTCGCCACCGGGAAAGGGTGGAGGAGATCATCGATTTTCTGGATCTGCAGGCCCACCGCAAGTCGCGGGTCGCCGACTGCCCCTACGGCGTCCAGAAACGAATTGAACTGGGCAGGGCCCTGGCCCTGGAACCCCGGCTCCTCCTGCTGGATGAACCCATCTCGGGGCTGACCGCCGAAGAGAAGGAAGAGGCGGCTTACCGGGTCACCGAGATCCGGGGCCGCTTCAAAATCGCCATCATCCTGGTGGAACACGATCTGAAGATCGCCTCCCGCCTGGCCGATACGATGGTGGCCTTTAACTACGGCCAGAAGATCGCCCAGGGCACCCCCGAGGAGGTTCAGCGCAATCCGGAAGTAGTCCGGGCCTACGTGGGTGAAGAATGACGGCTTTGTCAAAAGGCCGGCTGCGGCGTTACGCTTCATCCCTCGTCACTGCGGCGTGATCCGGGCCTACGTGGGTGAGGAATGACGGCTTTTACGATCTGTGCGTTTTATCTTGGGAAAATGGGTTTCATGCGGCGCGATGTAAAGGTTTTTCGGGCGCCATGCCGTCGCAGCGGAGCGGTTGCAAAGGCAACTGTCTGAGCGCATCAGCGTGAGTTTTGCCTTTGCAGCGAAGCAAGACGATGCATGGTCGAAAAAGGTTTATGAGCGCAAAGGAAGCCTCTTTTCAAACGTCCCGACTCATTTTTTGCGAGCATGAAGGATGACGTCATTTCTGAAGATCGCCAACATCGAGACGCTTTACTTTGACCGCATCTACGCCCTGCACGGGCTCTCCCTGGATATCCGGGAAGGGGAGATATTCACCATCCTGGGTCCCAACGGAGCCGGGAAGACCACCCTGCTCAAGACCATTGCCGGGCTGCTGAAGGACCAGCCGAAGAAGGGGCTGATCGAATTCAACGGCCGCCCCATCCAGCGCCTTTCGCCGGAGAAAATCTCTTCCCTGGGCATCGTGTACGTGCCCGAGGACAGGGGACTTTTCCGGGAGCTGACGGTGACGGAAAACCTCGAGCTCGGCTGCTGGGGACGGAGCGATCGGGGAATCGAAGCGGACATGCGTTATGTCCATGAACTCTTCCCCATCCTCGAGGAGCGGCGAAACCAGCAGGCGGAGACCCTCTCCGGCGGCGAACAGCAGATGCTGGCCATCGCCAGGGCCTACCTTCGCAAGCCCAAGCTTCTCATGCTGGACGAACCTTCCCTCGGTCTTGCCCCGCTGATCGCACGCAACGTCTGCGACGCCCTGGTCAAGATCAGCGGTCAGGGGACGACGATCCTCCTGGTGGAGCAAAACGCCCGGCTGGCGCTGCGGATTGCCCATTACGGCTACATCCTGGAGGCCGGCAGGATCGTCCTGAAGGGAACGGCCCGGGAGCTGACGGACAATCCCGATGTACAGGAGCTTTACCTGGGCCTGGGAGGCGAGGCAGCCTCCCCCAAGGGCTGGCGGCTTTACAAGAAACGGAGGAGCTGGTGATGAGGGCGCCAAACTTCCCCACCCTGTTCTTCGAGCAGGCGCAGCGCCTCGGTGAGCGTGTCGCCCTGCGCCACAAGGATTTCGGCATCTGGCACCGGATCTCCTGGCGCCAGTATGCCCAGGGGGTGCGCGAGGTCGCGGCGGGCCTGATTTCCCTGGGCGTCGAGGCGGGCGACCGGGTCTCCATCCTGGGGGAGAACCGGCCCGAATGGCTGATCTGCGACCTGGCGGTAATGACGATCGGCGCCGTGAGCTGCGGGATCTACACCACCTCGGCACCCGAAGAGGTGGCCTACATCGTCGGCCACT
>JBFMBA010000083.1:0-13197 GCA_040755475.1 Thermodesulfobacteriota bacterium | reverse complement strand
GGCCTTCGGTCTGTCCTTTGAGATGCCCGTTTTCATCTTCTTTCTGGCAAAGCTCGGCATCGTGAATGCAAAAATGCTCTCCAAGCAGAGGCGCTACGCGATCCTCGTCATATTTATCATCGCCGCCATCCTGACGCCCTCTCCCGATGCCATCAGCCAGATCCTGATGGCGGTCCCATTGATGTTTCTTTACGAACTGAGTATTTTTGTGGCGAAATTTGCCCGCAGGAGCAAGCCCGAGACGGAAGCGAGCGAAGAGAGCACCGATGAGATGCAGACTGAGACGGAAGAAAAGAACCCATGACCCCCGTTAATCGAGTCGCCCGGCGCCGGAGGTCGTCGTCACGACGCTCCGTGCTGGGAATCATCATCGTCGTACTGCTCACCCTGTTCGTCGGCGCCGCTCTGGCGGGAAGCAGCCTGTTTTACTACATCCTCTTGAAAGAACTCCCCAGCATCGCCGCCTTGAAAGACTACCGCCCCAGCATCACGACCCGGGTCTATGCGGACAACGGAGAGCTGATCGACGAGTTTTTTCTCGAAGACCGGAAGGTGATCAAGTACGAGGATATCCCGAAGATCGTCATTCAGGCGTTCGTCGCCGCCGAGGACGCCCGCTTTTTCCAGCACAAGGGGTTCGACATGCAGAGCATGTCCCGGGCTTTTTTCAAGAATATCGAGGCGGGGCGGATCGTTCAGGGGGGAAGCACCATTACCCAGCAGGTCGCCAAGGTCCTCTACCTCTCCCCGGAGAGGAGCTACATCCGGAAGATCAAGGAGGCGATTCTCGCCTACAAGATCGACAAGTACCTGACAAAAGAAGAAATCATCACGCTCTACCTGAACCACATTTACCTGGGACACGGGACCTACGGGATCGAGGCCGCCTCCCAGGGGTATTTCGGAAAGAGCGCGCGCGACCTGACGCTCGCAGAAGCGGCTGTCCTTGCCGGCCTTCCCAAGGCCCCGAGCAGCTACTCCCCCTACGTTCACCCCGACCGGGCATACCAGCGGCAGGCCTACGTGCTCTCACGCATGCAGGAAGACAAGTACATCACGAAGGTGCAAAAGGACCAGGCGCTTGCCTCAAAGCTCCGGTTCCGTTCCATCAAACCCAAGGACAAGATTGCCCCCTACTTCATTGAGACGGTCCGGCGCTACGTTCAGGAGAAATACGGCAGGGATGTCCTTTACAGAGAGGGGCTGGAGGTTTACACGACCCTCAATATCGCCATGCAGAAGGCGGCGCGGGATGCGGTGCAGCAGGGACTCAAGGAGGTCGAGGAGCGCCAGAATTTTGAAAAGGGGCTCGTTCAGGGAGCGCTCTTTGCAATGGATCCCAAAAACGGCGCGATCCGCTCGATGGTGGGGGGACGGGACTTCAACCGCAGCGAGTTCAACCGCACAACCCAGTCCCGGCGCCAGCCCGGCTCGGCCTTCAAACCGATCATCTACACGGCGGCCTTCGACAAGGGGATGACCCCCTCCACGGTGATCGTGGATTCACCCATTGTCTACCCCGACCCCTCGAGTCCCGACGGGGTCTGGAAGCCGAAGAATTTCGACGAAAAATTCCTCGGGCCGACAACGCTGCACAACGCCCTGGTCCAGTCCCGGAACATCGTGACGATCAAGGTCCTCGAGGAGATCGGCATCGATTACGCCACCGCCTATGCGACCAACATGGGGATCGGCTCGCCCATTTCCCGAAACCTGTCCATCGCCCTGGGAACCTCCGGGGTCACCCTCCAGGAGCTGGTGAGGGCCTACGGCGTTCTGGCCAACGAGGGCAAGCGGGTGCAGCCCTACTTCATCAAAAAGATCGTCGATCGGACCGGACACGTCTTTGAAGAGACGCAGCCGAAGGTCGAGCAGGTGATCGACCCGCGGATTGCCTTCATGACGAGCTATGTCATGCAGGACGTCGTGGAAAGCGGAACGGGGCAGCGGGTAAGGAAACTCGGGCGGCCGGTCGCCGGAAAAACCGGAACGACCGATGACACGAGGGACGCCTGGTTTCTGGGCTTTACCCCCACCCTGGTCGCAGGCGTCTGGGTGGGATTCGATCAGGAGAGACCCCTCGGCAGGCTGGAGGTCGGTGGACGCGCGGCTGCGCCGATCTGGCTCTATTTTGCGGAAAAGGCGCTCGACAAGATGCCGGTCGAGGTCTTCCCGGTCCCCGAGGGGATCGTCTTCGTCAAAGTGGACCCGAAAACCGGCGGGCCGGCCCGCTTCTGGACCAAAGGGGCGAGATTCGAAGCGTTCCTCGAAGGGACCGCACCGGAACATGCGGAAACCATCAATCCGGCCGCCCTCCCCGAGGGGGCCAGAAAATTTGACATGGACCCCAACTTCTGAAAGGCGCAATGAATTCCCCGCTGAACCTGTTCATGACCCTGCTGGCGCTCACCTGCCTGCTCGCACCTCCCGCGGGGGCTCATGAATCCGGCCAAATCCCTGGGATTGCAGGACCGGTATCGGATCACTTCGACGGCCGGCGCTACTTCAACCCCGGCCTCTATGCACCGTCGCCCTCGGCGGAACCGGTGCAGGGACGGAGCCGGCCCGCATGGATCTGGCGGTGGATGTTCGGCAACGAATGGCCCAAGTGGCGAGAAGTCAAGGATAACGCCCCCGGACCGCCGCCGGCCGACCGCGTTCCCAAAGGCAGGCTCGTCATCACCCCGGTCGGTCACGCCACATTCCTTATTCAAATGGACGGCGTCAACCTCCTGACCGATCCCATCTGGTCGGAGCGATGCAGTCCGGTGTCCTGGGCCGGTCCCAAGCGTTACAGGGCGCCGGGCGTCCGCTTTGAGGATCTGCCGCCCATTGACGCGGTCCTTGTTTCCCACAATCACTACGACCATCTGGATCTGCCCACGCTCGAACGTCTGGCGGGGAAGGGCGTTCCCCGCGCCATCACGCCCCTGGGCAACGGCGATCTCATTGGCGAAGCGGGGATTTCTCGTACGGAGGAGCTTGACTGGTGGAAGTCGGTCCGCCTGACCGCCGATGTGACGGTTACCCTGGTTCCGGCGCGGCACTTCTCCATGCGCACCCTCTGGGACCGGAATCAGGCCCTCTGGGGAGGATTTGTCGTCTCGGGACCGTCAGGACATGTATTCCATGCCGGGGACACGGGCTATGGAACCCATTTCCGGGAAATCGCCCGCCGATTCCAGGACATCCGGGTGGCGCTCCTTCCGATCGCCCCCTTCCGTCCGCGGCCCTCCAGCAGCGCGGAAGGCGGACATTTTTCCATCGTTCATATGGGGCCTTCGGAAGCCGTCCAGGCGCACCTGGACCTCGGCGCCCGGATGAGCATCGCCGCACATTATCAGGTATTTCAGCTCGGAACCGAAGGCTTTGACGACGCCGTCGGCGAACTCGCATCGTCTCTCACCCGGCACGGCCTGAAACCCGAGTCCTTCGTCGCGCCGATCCTCGGCCGGGCCATCGATCCGGCCCTATCCTCCGACGAAGTCCGCAGACGGGTCAGCCTGGAGCAGCGAAGCATGGCGCGTCGGCCGGATCGCGCAGCGGTTTACGACAGGGCGCCAGGCAGCGCCGACGGTTTCATTCGTAACGCAGCGCTTCGATAGGATCCAGTTTCGCGGCCTTGCTCGCAGGATAGAAGCCGAAGAATATGCCCACCCCCCCGGCAAAGGAAAAAGAAAGGAGCAGGGCCTGGGAGGAGACCAGGGTCGGCCATTTGAAGAAGTGGGAGATCAACTGGGACGCGGACACGCCGATCACCAGACCGATCAGACCGCCGATCAAGCTCAGGACAAGAGCCTCGATGAGGAACTGGTAAAGAATGTCCCGCTCCCGAGCCCCTACGGCCAGACGGATGCCGATCTCCCGGGTGCGCTCGGTGACCGAAACAAGCATGATGTTCATGATGCCGATGCCGCCCACCAGAAGGGCGATGGAGGCGATGGCCCCCAGAAGCAGCGACATGACCCGGGCGGACTCTTCAGCCGTGGACATGGCTTCGGTGAGATTTCGGACGCTGAAATCATTCTCCTGATCGGACCGGAGACGGTGCCGCTGGCGGAGAAGCTGGGTAATCTCCTCCTCGGCCTGCTTGAGGGTCTCTGCGCCCGTGGCCTGGACGCTGATGCTTCGGATCATGCCGGGGAAATTCCGTCCGAAGAGCAGTCTTTGGGAGGTGGTCAGAGGGACGTACAGGGTGTCGTCCTGATCCTGGCCCCAGGTGGTTTGCCCTTTGAGCGCCAGTACGCCGACGACGGTGAAGGGAAACTTCTTGATCCGCACGGTCTGTCCGACCGGGTTCATGTCTCCGAAAAGGTTGTCGGCCACCGTTTGCCCCAGCAGGCAGACCGAGGCCCTTCCGTCCACATCGGCCTGGGTCAGGGCCCTGCCGTTCACCACTGGCCAATCCCTGATGAGCAGGGCCTCCGGCGTGGTCCCGTAGGCGACGGTGGACCAGTTCTGGTTGCCCGAGACGACCTGAACCACGCCGGTCAGCACGGGGGCGGCGTATTTGATGGCGGGCAGTTCCGCGGCGATGGCCTTGGCATCGTCCACCGTCAGCGTGGGAACGGACCCGGTGCCGAACCGCATCCCTCCGCTGGTCGCGGTTCCCGAAAGCACGATGATCAGGTTGGAGCCCATGGAGGCGATCTGTTCCTGTATGCGGGCCTTGGCTCCCGATCCCACGGCTATCATGGCAATGACCGCGCTCACGCCGATGATGATCCCCAGCATCGTGAGCCCCGAGCGCATTTTGTTCCGGTTGAGCGCCTTGAAGGCGATGCGCAGCGTCATGAGGAAGTTCATGAAACCGCCTCCTGGACAGCCGGGGGCATCCGGGTCAGGTCATCGGCCGCCTGCCGGGGCTGGAAGGACAGGTCCTGAACGACGATTCCGTCGCGGAAAATCACCTGACGGCCGGCGTACCGGGCAATGTCCTGTTCGTGGGTCACCAGGATGACGGTGATCCGTGATTGTTGGTTCAGCCGCTGGAAGAGATCCACGATCTCCAGGCTGGTCCGGGTGTCCAGGTTGCCCGTGGGCTCATCGGCCAGGATCAGTGAAGGCCGGTTTACCAGGGCGCGGGCGATCGCCACCCGTTGCTGCTGCCCGCCGGAGAGCTGGCTGGGGTGATGGTGCTCCCGCCCGGCGAGCCCCACGCCGCTCAGCGCCTCCATCGCCCGCTGGTGTCTCGCCCGGGACGGGGTGTTGTTGTAGAAGAGGGGAAGTTCCACGTTCTCCAGCGCAGTCGTGCGGCTCAGCAGATTGAAGCTCTGGAAGACGAAGCCGATTTTTTCGTTGCGGATCCGGGCCAGATCATCCTTGGTCAGATCGGAGACATCCGCCTCCTCCAGGAAGTAGCGCCCCCGACTGGGGCGGTCCAGGCAGCCGATGATATTCATGAAGGTGGACTTGCCCGATCCGGAAGCGCCCATGATGGCCACAAACTCCCCGGCCGCAATGCACAGATCCACACCCATGAGGGCCGGGACCTGCACCTCCCCCAAGTCATAGATTTTCACCAGCTGCTCGACGCGGATCAGATCATGCATACCGTTCTCTTCATGCCATCCTGCGGGGGGGTACCGGGAAGACCAGCCTCATTGCACTGTCCCCTGGGCCCTTCATGCCATCGTGCGCGGCAGCGACGGCGGCGCCCCCGATGGTCTCGGTACGTTTCGCCCGCCTTACCGGAATCCTCTCATGCTCGGTGGCGCCTGCGTGGTGGCGGGTCTGCTGCCGCCTCCCGCAGCCTCCGTGATCACTTCCTGGCCTTCGGTCAATGCGCCCGACACCACCTCGGTGAAGGATCCGTCCGACACCCCCGTGGCGATCTCGACGAAAACGGGCTTTCCCCCCTGCACGGGTGTCCACACGCGAAAGACGGGGGCAGGCCCCTCGCCGGACTCGGCGCGCTGGCTCATCTGGTCGTATTTCTTTCGCTGCTCCTCGGTGAGCAGCGAGCGAATCTTCATCCGGCTGCTCAGGCGCATCTCCTTGCCTTTCGCTTTTCCTTCCTCCGGCCCCCCCGACTTGAAGGCCGCACGGACCTGCATCTGGGCCTCCTTCAATATGCCGGAGACGCCGGTCTGCTGCTCGGGGGTGAGCGCCAGCTCAGCCGTGAGTCTCTCCAGAATCTGTTCCGGACTGGGGCCGCCTTTCGAAGGGCCGGCGGCAGGCACCGCCGCCTGCTTCTTCTGCGGGCCGCCGGCGGTCTCTCTTTTGGCGAAATCCGGGCGGAAGCGCAAGGCCGCATTGGGGATCTTGAGAACGTTTTCCTTGTGCGCCACCAGCAGGGAAACATTGGCCGTCATACCCGGCTTGAGCTTCAGCTCCGGGTTTCTCACATGGATGACCACGTTGTAGGTCACCACGTTTTGTATCGTGGTGGGCGCGTTGCGGACCTCGGTTACCTTCCCCCGGAAGGTCATCTGCGGGTGGGCGTCCACCGTGAAGGTGGTCTCCTGCCCCCGGGACACCCTGCCGATGTCTGCCTCGCTTACATTGGTGTCCACCTGCATTTCCGTGAGATCCTGGGCAATGGTGAACAGCGTGGGGGCCTGCAGGCTGGCCGCCACCGTCTGTCCCACGTCCACGTTGCGGGAGATGACGATACCGTTCACCGGGGCGGTGATGCGCGTATGGTTCAGGTTGACCCGGGCCAGCTCCAGCTCGGCTTCGGCCTGCTTGATCTGCGCCCTGGCCGATTCCACGCGGGCCTTCGCCGATTCGATCTGCGCATCGGTGGCATTTTGCTGGGCCAGCGCCGCTTCGAGCTGGGCTGCGGCCGAGTCGTGTGACGTCTGCGACGCGTCACGGTCGCCGGCGGAGATGAGGTTCCGGGAGAAGAGTTCGAGCGCCCGAATCAGATTCCGGCGCGCATCCTCCAGTGCAACCCGGGCCTTGACCGCGTTGGCCTTGCTGGCCTCCATGTTGGAGCGGGCGCTGGCGATGTCGGCCTGGGCGTTCAGGAGCGACGCCTTGGCGTTTTCCACTTTGGCGGTGGCTTGGGATACATGGGCCTGGAAGATCGCCGGGTCGATCTGGGCGATGAGTTCGCCCTTCTTCACGATGGAATTGAAATCCGCATTGAGCCGCTGGATCGTCCCCGAAACCTGGGAACCCACCAGCACGGTGGTCACCGGATTGACGGTGCCGTTGGCCGTGACGTAGATGGAAAGATTCCCCCGCTCGACCTTGGCCGTTTTGTATTTGACAGCCGACCCTTCCTTTGGAAAGAACTGTGTGTAACCCAGCAGTCCCGTCCCGGCCAGAACAATCACGCCGATCAGATACGGCAGTATCTTCTTCAGGCCGGTCCCTTTCCTCTCCCGATGATGGTCCTTTTCATCCCTGCCTTGTTTCGTCATTTCTCCCCCGCCGCCCTCGCCAGCGTCGCCTGGGCGAGCCTGTAATCATAAAGGGCTGAAATATGAGCCGTTTTCGCGTTACTGACGGAAACAAGGGCATCGGTCACCTCGATGGGACTGCCCACCCCGAAGGCATACCGGCCGTTGGCCAGATCGAGGTTCTCGGTCGCCTGACGGACCGAAAGCTCCGCCGCCACGATCCGGTCCGCCGCCTCCTGCAGGTTCAGCCAGGCCTGCTTCACATCCCTGTAGATGGTCTGCCGGAGCAGCGATTCGTTCGCTGCAAGGACGTCCAGATTGGCCCTGGCTTCCTCGATCTGGTGCTTCGTCGAATAACCTGTGAACAGGGGCACAACGACCTGAGCGCCGACGCTCCAGCCCTGGTCAAGAGGGAAATGGCTTCCGCCCCAGCCGTAACTGGCGCTGCCCGTCAGGGTGGGATAGTAGCCCTTCCGGGCAAGCTCGATGCTCTGCTCGAGGGATGCCCGTTTCACGGCGATCGCCATCAGATCCGGGCGGCGGCCATAGGCCTTCCGCGTCACCTCGTCGGGATCCACCGTGACACGCTCGATGGCGAGCTGATCCACCACCTCGTAATCGGGCGCCTCGGGTATCCCCATCGTGTTGTTGAGCGTCACCTGGCCCAGGCGGTAGGCATTTTCGGCCCTCAGGAGATTCAGTTTGGCGTTGGATAGATCCACATCCGCCTTGGTGACGTCGAATTTGGGTTTCGTCCCGACCTCGAAAAACGCCTTGGCCCGATCGAGATGCTGCTGGAACTGTCCCACGACCTCCCGGGCAACCTCCCGGTTCCGCCGGGCCTGGAGCAGCGCGAAATAGGCCTGCTTGACCGAATAGCTCACCTGAACGATCACGTTCTCCAGATCCGAGCGGGAGGAATCGCGGTTCAGTTCCTGGATCTTCACCTGGGTGTCGGTTCTGCCGAAGTCGTACAGGTTCTGGCTGAGAGAGAGGCTGGAGGAATAATTGTCATAGGACTGCCCCGCCGTTGGGGAAAGGGTGGAGACGGCATCCGTCCGGTTGTAGCCCACCGATCCGCTCAACTGGGGATAATAGCCCGAGCGGGACTGGCCCACCTTGCTCTCGCCGGCCAGTACGGTCCATGCAGCAGCCTGGATACTGGGATGCCTCTCCATGGCGATGGCGACGCACCGCTCAAGATCCAGCGTCTCTCCCTTTCTGACCGGCGCTACCGCCCCGTGCGCCGCCGGCAGAAAGAACAAAAAACAGACGATGTACAGAAGCCCTCTTTTCATCGCACCCTTCCTTTTTGATGGTCTGTGAGTCATGAGCAATCCCTGTGCCACACCGGCATCATTTTCAACCATTTGAAATCATGTGAAAAAAGCCTTCCTCTTCCGTCTGCTGTCAAAAAGACGGATAGAATGTATCCATATTCCCGATTCAAATGGATATATTGTATCCAGACATCCGGCCCCCGACCGGTCTTTACCTTCAGCGCGTTGACCGGTCCCGCAACCGGACAGCCCCCTGCAGTCGGGTATCTCGACCGTCACGGGGACCCCGTTGTCGCCTTGACGCGAGCATAAGAGAAGCGACAGGGTATGTCAAATGGTTTTTATTTCAGGCAATTGTGCCGTCCGCCTCGGGTTTGTCCCCCCTCTTGACAACGCCGGTGAAAATTGGTCTTGACAACCGGTCTGCTTTGTTGTAGAGATCCACCGGAAACACACAGTGGAAGGCAAGGCATGATCCATCAATCGCAGTCATACAGCAGATTTCTCGCTCTTGGCGTGGTCGTACTCGTAGGCACGGGGGCTGCTGCTCTGCGTCTTTGATGGACCGACCAGAAAGGATGCGAGCCGCGAGCCCCGCAAGGCCGCGGCTTTTTTGTTTGCTTCGGAGCCGCGGTTCAGAGAGAATCGGCGGCTCTTTTATTTTTGGAAAGGAGCAACCCATGGAACTGATCGGAGCCGACATCGTTTTACATACCCTATTGGAGGAAGGGGCGGACGTCATATTCGGCTATCCCGGCGCCAACACGCTGCCCCTCAACGACCGGATGGCCGGCAGCCCCGTCCGCCACTATCTGATGCGCCACGAACAGGCGGCGGCCCATGCCGCCGACGGCTATGCCCGGGCGACGGGAAAGGTGGGAGTCTGTCTGTCCACGTCGGGGCCGGGTGCGACGAATCTGGTCACGGGGATCGCCACGGCATACATGGATTCGACGCCGCTGGTCGCCATCACGGCCCAGGTCAACAGTGACCTGTGGGGCAGGGACGCCTTCCAGGAGACGGACATCATCGGGATTACAATGCCCATCACCAAGCACAGCTTCATGGTGCGCGACGTGAACCAGCTCGGCTCATCGATCCGGCAGGCCTTCCAGCTTGCGAGCACCGGCCGCACCGGACCGGTGCTCGTTGACATACCGAAGGACATCCTGAGCGCCCGCTGCAGTCCGCAGCCCAAAATCGTCCAGGAGGCAAAGCCCAAGCCGATCGAGAATCGCAGTCAGCTGGAGCGGATCGCGCAGGCTCTGAACCGGAGCGAGCGGCCGGTGCTGATCATCGGGGGAGGGGTCAAACTGGGCGACGCGTGCGTCCAGATGAGCGAACTGGTGCAGCACGGACAGCTCCCCTTTGTGACCACGATGATGGGGATCGGCTCGGTTTCCTCGTCGAATGGCTTCAATCTCGGCTTCATCGGCACACACGGCAACGAACTGGCCAACCGGATGATCCATGATTCCGATTTCATCCTCGCGCTCGGCGCCCGCTTCACGGAGCGGAGCACCTCGGTCGTCGACGAATTCGCCCCGCTGGCGACCATCGCCCAGATCGACATCGACCCCACCTCGATCGGAAAGAACATCCATGTCCACCTCCCCTATGTGGGAGATATCCAGGAAGCGCTCAAAGAACTTATCCCCCTGATCGCACCCCGGAATCGGGAGGCGTGGATGGCGCGAATCAAACGGGAGCGTCAGGCCCAGGGAGAAAAGCTGACCGACGGCGGATGCGGCCAAGCGGGCGCCCTCATCCGGAAAGTTCAGAACGCCATGCCCGAAGAGACGATCGTTGTGCCGGATGTGGGCCTCAACCAGATCTGGACGGTCCGAACATGGAAGACCCATACCGCCCGGAGCCTGCTGACGAGCGGCGGAATGGGGACGATGGGCTTCTCCGTCCCGGCCGCCATCGGCGCCAAGGTGGGCGCCCCGGACAGGGACGTGGTCGTCATCTGCGGCGACGGCGGCTTCTACATGAACATCCAGGAGCTGGCCACGATCAGCTATTACCGCCTGCCGATCAAGATCGTCGTGATCAACAACGGCCATCTGGGGATGATCCGGCAGATGCAGGACCTCTGGTATGACGCGCGCTTCACCACGAGCGACCTGGGCGACCGGGTCGATCTGGTGGCGGTGGCCAGGGGATTCGGCATTCCGGCGGAGCGGATCGCCGTGGATGAGGACCCGTCGGCGGCGATCGCCCGCATGAGCGGCGCCGAGGGTCCATACATGCTCGAGGCGATGGTGGATCCGGACAACTACGTCTACCCCATCATCCCCCCGGGCTGCTCGAATGTGCAGATGATCTGCGGTAAGTAGGGGATCAGAGGAGAAATGTCTTCACAGGGACACTGGACATTTTCCGACCATGCTCGTCCTCGCTTCGCTGCCGGGACGCCAACTCGCGCCTGGCAGCGCTCAGACATGCGTCCCGGCGAACGCTTCACTGCGGCGGCATGGTAGCCCGGAAAATCTCCAATGCGTCCATGTCGAAGACACCTCTCCTCTTGGCGCCGGGAGTGGGAAAAAGGAACCAGCTGTTGATCAATCCGATAGATGAGCCAATGACATGACACGACGGAGCGATGTTTTACCAATTGCGGCAGGCGGGGATTGGGGAGATGGCCTTCGTGAGGGGCGATTTGGAGATTGTTTCGGGCACCGGCACACCGCAGCGCAGCGAGGATGATCACGGTCGAAACAAGATCCTCAGACCCGGCGAAGACCGGCTCCCCAATCCGTGATGTGAAGATGTAAATTCTTGAAGAGGGAAAGGATGAAGGAATATGGCCATTGAAGAGCGGACCATCTCGATGCTCGTCAACAACCAGCCGGGGGTGCTATCCCGGATCGCCGGCGTCTTCAGCAGCCGGGGCTACAACATACGCAGCCTCTGCGTCGCCGAGACAACGAACACGGAGATCTCCCGCATCACCCTGACCAGCAAGGCGGAGAGCGACTTCACGGAAAAAATCAAAAAACAGCTCGAAAAGCTGATCGACGTGATCTCCGTGACAGATTTCACGGGCGCCCCCTCCGTCCAGCGGGAACTGATGCTCATCAGCCTTCGCCTGAGGGAAGAGAACCGCAAGGAGATCCTTCGTGCAATCGATGTGTTCGGCTGCAGGGTGATCGCCATGCACGAGGACTCCCTAATCATGGAGGTCACGGCGAACAAGGACAAGACGGCTGCCATTCTTCGGTACTTTGAGCCGTTCGGTGTGGAGGAGATGAACCGGACGGGGGCGATCGCCGTCTTTCGCCAGCAGCGCGACGCCTGAGTGACCTTCGCTGCGGGCAGCTCGGCACCCCTGCCTCCCCGGGACCCGCAACGTCCCTGCCGTCTGCAGGACGGCGGGGGCGGGAAGCGCTTCCGGTCCGCAGCGCACCGAGGGATCGCGATTCTCACCGTCTCGACCCTGTGAGGCCGGCGGCAGGCGCCTCCGGGATTGTACAGTTTGGGGTTTCACCGGGGTCGTTGGACCCCGTCACATGACAGGCCGGGGTTTCCGGCCGTCGCGATACGCAAAAGGAGAATGATATGGCAAAGATCAAGTTCGGCAATGTGTGGGAAGAGATCGTCACCTCCGAGGAATTTCCTCTGAGCAGGGCGCAGGAGATCCTCAAGGACGAAACGGTGGCCGTTCTGGGGTATGGCGTTCAGGGGCCGGGCCAGGCGCTCAACCTCCGCGACAACGGCATCCGGGTGATCGTCGGACAGAGGGAGGGGGGCGCCACATGGGCGAAGGCCGTCGAGGACGGATTCGTCCCCGGAAAAACCCTTTTCCCGGTAGAGGAGGCGGCCAAGCGGGGGACGGTGGTCCAATACCTCCTTTCCGACGCGGGTCAGACGGCCCTGTGGCCGACGATCAAACCCTATCTGACCCAGGGGAAGACCCTCTATTTTTCCCACGGCTTCTCCATCACCTACCGGGAACAGACCGGCGTCATTCCGCCCCCGGACATCGACGTGGTCCTCGTCGCTCCGAAGGGATCGGGCAGGTCGCTGCGCATCAACTTCCTCGACGGAAGCGGCATCAACTCGAGCTATGCGATCTTCCAGGACTACACGGGAAAGGCGAAGGAAAAGACCGTCGCCCTGGGGGTCGCCATCGGCTCGGGCTATCTCTTTCCGACCACCTTCGAGATGGAGGTGTACAGCGACCTGACCGGTGAGCGGGGCGTCCTGATGGGGTGCCTGGCCGGCGTCATGGAGGCGCAGTACAACGTTCTGCGAAAGAACGGACACAGCCCGAGCGAGGCCTTCAACGAAACCGTGGAGGAGTTGACCCAGAGCCTCATCCGGCTGGTCGCGGAAAACGGGATGGACTGGATGTACGCCAACTGCAGCACGACGGCGCAGCGGGGCGCGCTGGACTGGAAGGGCCCCTTCCGGGAGGCCGTCGCACCGGTCTTCGACAGGCTCTACGAGAGCGTCCGCTCCGGGGAGGAGACGCGGATCGTTCTTGGGGCAAACAGCGCCCCCGACTACCGGGAGAAGCTCAACGCCGAGCTGGAGGAGATGAACAACCTGGAACTCTGGCAGGC
>JBFMBA010000082.1:0-2670 GCA_040755475.1 Thermodesulfobacteriota bacterium | reverse complement strand
CTGGCCGAGGTGCCCACGCCCTCGGCCGAAAAGGAAGCGGAGGTCAGGAGCATCTTCTGGCCCCGCACCGACACCTCCGCCCAGGCGACGAAGGGGGGCATCTACAAGGGCTACACCCTCGCGGATGTCACCAACCTCGACCCGCTCTCGTCGCCCTCCTACACCGCCAACGTCGTCGGTTCGTGGCTCTACCCGCGGCTCATGAAGTACAGGCCCGGCTACCGCGTTCCCGCCACGGGCGAGATCGAAGGGTACCTCGCCTCCGCCTGGGAACAGCCCGAGCCGACCCGCATGGTCCTCAAGCTTCGCCAGGACGCGATCTGGGACGACAAGCTGAAGCGGCGGCCCATTGACTCCTCCGACGTCGTGTTCTCCTGGCAGAAGTTCGCGGCCAAGGGAGCTGTCCGCAAGGATATCGTGAAGCTCCCCGAGAACCCGGGGGCTCCTGTCGAGTCGATCGAAGCGGTGGATAAGTACACCGTCCAGGTGAAGCTCGCCTACCCCTATGCACCCCTGCCGACGGCGCTCGCCTACGGGCGCTACATGCAGGTCATGCCCCGCGAATCCGACGGCGGATTCGACCCCCGCAACGAGACTCGCTCCGGCGGGCCGTGGATCCTCGAAAGCTACCAGCGGAACGTCCAGTTCCAGTTCCGGCGGAATCCCGCCTGGTGGGACGCCGACCGGGTGTTCCTCGACGGCTTCGACCTGCCGATCATCGGCGAGTACTCCGCCGGGCTGGCACAGTTCCGGGCGAAGAACGTCTGGGCGTTCGCGACCCGCCAGGAAGACATCATCGGCATGAAGAACGACCTGCCCGGGCTTGCCCTGGACCAGGCCGCGTTCGCCCGTACCTGCTGGGGGACGCACTTCGGCATCCAGCCGGATTCGCCTTTCCGCGACTACCGGGTCCGCCAGGCCGTGTCGATGGTGATCGACCGCGACGCCTGGATCGACACCTTCTACAACATCTCGGAGTTCCGGAAGGCTGGCTGGCCGACGGAGATCCGGTACCACAGCCACATCTCGTCGGGCTGGGAGGGCATGTGGGTAGACCCCAAGAGCCCCGACATGGGGGCCGGGGCGAAGGCGTTCTCCTACGACATCGCCGAGGCCCGGAAGCTCATGTCCGCCGCCGGCTACCCGAACGGTATCGACACCGAGATCAAATGGGTGGCCGGGCCCCTCTTTGGCACCAACTTCGACAACCAGTGCGGGGTCATCAAGTCGATGCTCGAGGCGAGCGGCCTCTTCCGGCTCAAAGAGCTTCACCCCGACTACCAGACCGAATACGCCGCGAAGATCCACTTCGGTAAGGGGGACTTCAAAGGCATCGCCATCGACCCGACGTCCCTTTACCCGGATGTCGATCAGTTCATCTTTGCCCTCTATCACTCCCAGGGTTCGTACCAACAGGTGTCGCTGCTCGGTAAAGAGCCAAACGCCAAGAACGAGGGGTTGATCGAGGCCCAACGCCGGGAGCTTGACACGAAGAAGCGGACCGAACTCATCAAGGAATGGCAACGCTACCAGGCCGAGCAGATGATGATGGTCCCCTGGCCCGGTCAATCTCCTGGCTTTTCCCTGTTCTGGCCCTGGATCGGCAATGCCGGGGTCAACCGCTCATGGGACGCTGAAAGCAACCGCGAAAGCGTCGAAACCCGCCTCTGGTTCGACAAAACCAGGTACGCAGAATAGGACGGAACACCAGCTTGGGGCGCTACGTAACGCAACGGCTCATGCTCTCAGGACTCAGCGTCCTGCTCGTCACCCTCATCGTTTTCACGCTGCTGCGCGTGATCGTGCCGGCGGTCTACGCCGATGCGGTCGATGTCGTGGCGGCCGACCTCTCGCACAGCGACCCGGAGCGCGCGGCGGAGCTGCGAGCCGAATACGGGCTCAGCGGCAACCTCGCCATGCGATACATCGAATGGGTCGGGGGAATCCTGCGGTTCGACCTCGGCGAGTCCATCCAGAACGGCCGCCCGGTCACCAAGGAGTTGCGCGCGCGGCTCCCGGTCTCCGTCGAGCTCGGGCTCATCGGCCTCACCGGGGGGCTGATCATCTCGATCCCCATGGGGATCGTCGCCGCCATCTGGCAGGACCGCTGGCCGGACTACATCTTCCGGACCATCGCCATCATGTTGCACTGTGTGCCGGGCTTCTGGATGGCGATCATGATCATCACGTTTGGGTCGGTCTGGTTTAACTGGGCGCCGCCGCTCCACTTCGCATACATCCAGGATGATCCGGTGGCGCACTTCAAGATCATGCTGCTGCCCGCGCTCCTCATCGGGTTGACGCCGAGCGCCGGTCTCATGCGCATCGTCCGCACGCAGATGCTGGAGGTGATGCGCCAGGACTACGTTCGCACAGCGCGATCCAAGGGCCTCACCGAACGCGCGGTCATCATCCGGCACGCGATGCGCAACGCGCTGGTGCCGGTCGTCACCGTCATCGGTCTCAGCCTGCCGGGCCTGATCGCGGGCACCGCGATCTTCGAATCGATCTTCACCCTCCCGGGGATGGGCCAGTACCTGGTGGGTTCGGTTTCCCGGATGGACTACCCGGTCATCCAGTCGACGAACCTGGTTTTCGCCGTGCTCATTGTCTCTGCGAACCTCGCCGTCGACCTCGCGTACCCGTTCCTCGATCCCAGGATCCGGTACT
>JBFMBA010000081.1:0-3530 GCA_040755475.1 Thermodesulfobacteriota bacterium | reverse complement strand
CACCGGCCGGATCACAGGATCGTGGATCATTTCACCTATGTCCTGGCCAGCGACGGCGACCTGATGGAGGGGCTCTCCTCCGAGGCTTCGGCGCTGGCCGGCCACCTCGGTCTGGGAAAGCTCATCGTTCTTTACGACGACAACGGGATCTGCCTGTCGGGATCGACGGCGCTCTGTTTCACCGAGGACATCGACGGGCGGTTCGCCGCCGCCGGCTGGCAGGTGCTTCCGGTTCCGGACGGCAACGATGTGGCCGCGGTCGACCGGGCCCTTGGAGCGGCGAAGGCCGAGACGGCGCGCCCCTCGCTCATCCGCCTCCGGACCACCATCGGCTGCGGGGCTCCCGGGAAGCAGAACACCAGCGTCGCGCACGGCAGCCCCCTCGGGACGGAGGAGGCGCTGGCCGCCAAGGCGCATCTCGGCTGGCCTCAGGAGCCTCCCTTCTTCGTGCCGGAGGATGTTCTCGCCTTTTATCGGGATGCCGGCGCGGCCGGTGCCGGTCGCCAGGCGAACTGGGAGACGGCCTTTGCGCGCTATGCCGACGCCCAGCCCGATCAGGCCGCGGAGTTCCTGCGGGTGATGAAAGGGGATCTTCCCCGGGACTGGGAGAAGGTGCTGCCCGGCTACGGCCCCGGGACGAACGACGTGGCGACCCGAAAAACCTCGGAGGCGGTCCTCCAGGCCCTCGCCCCGGCGATTCCGGAGCTGATGGGGGGCTCTGCCGATCTGAACCCCTCCACCTTCACCTGGCTCAAGGGAGAGGGCGATTTCCAGAAGCCGGGCGAACCGGCGACCCGTCCGGAAGGGGCGGTCGGCGGTGTATGGGGCTACGGCGGCCGGAACATCCACTTCGGCGTCCGGGAGCATGCGATGGCGGCGATCGCCGGCGGAATGGCCCTCCACGGGGGGATCCTCCCGTTCACCGGGACCTTCTTCACCTTTGCCGACTACATGCGGCCGTCGATCCGCCTTGCCGCGCTGATGGGCCTGCGGGTGATTTACGTCTTTTCCCATGACAGCATCGGCGTCGGCGAGGACGGTCCCACCCACCAGCCCGTCGAGCAATTGATGAGCCTGCGGGCGATACCCAACCTGACGGTGATCCGGCCGTCGGATGCCAACGAGACGGTCGAGGCCTGGCGCGCCGCCATTGAAAACAGCGCCGGTCCGACGGCCCTGATCCTTACCCGTCAGAACCTGCCCGTCGTCGACAGGGCGGTGTGCCGCCCGGCGGCGGGACTGCGGCAAGGGGGGTATCTCCTCTGGGAGTCGGGGGAAGGAGCGCCTGAGGGAATCCTCATCGGGACGGGATCGGAGGTCGAGATCGCCCTCGAGGCGGGCAGGATGCTCGCCGACGAGGGGATTCGCGTCCGCGTGGTGTCGCTGCCGAGCTGGGAGATCTTCGACCAGCAGCCGCAGGATTACCGCGATGACGTCCTTCCCCCTGCCGTCCGGGCGCGGGTAGCGGTCGAGGCGGGAGTCACGCTGGGCTGGGCACGCTATGTCGGAATGGAGGGGGAGATCGTGGGGATCGACCATTTCGGCGCCAGTGCCCCCTACAAGGTGGTCTACGGGAAATTCGGGATCACCGCCGATGCGGTCGCGGCGGCGGCGCGCAGACTCCTGGGACGGAAAACAGTAAGAGACCTTTGAAAATCACGATCCCTCGGCGCGCTGGACATTTTTCGGCCCTGCGCCTCCTCGCTTCGCTGCAAAGACGAAACTCGCGTTTCGTGCTCAAACAGTCGTCTTTGCGGGCACTCGGGCTGCGGGGGCAGAGCGCCCCGAAAAATCTCCAATGCGCGCTTGCGGGATCCGATTTCCAAGTTGTACAGACCTTCTCTTAGTGAGGAGATGCAGCGATGTCGACGGAAAAGATGACGCTTTGTCCTGAATCCTTTCGGACTGTCGCGGACGAGGTTCGAAACACCCTTCAGCAGAACCGGGTCGTGGAGCGGATCCGGCAGAAGGACCACACCCTCTGGAAGCCGGCGCCGGAAGAGATCGCAAACCGCCTCGGTTGGCTTGACAGCCCCCAGGCGATGAAGGGAAGGCTTTACGAGATCGAAGAGGTCGTCGCGGACCTTCGGGCCGACGGGTTCACCTTTGCTCTCCTTCTGGGGATGGGGGGCTCGAGCCTTGCGCCGGAGGTCTTCAGGAGGATCTTCGGGGCGGCCGATGGTTTCCTTGATCTTGCCGTCCTCGACAGTACGGACCCGGGGGCCGTCCTTGATCAAGCCTGCCGGCTGGACCTGAAACGGACGCTGTTCATCGTGTCCACCAAATCCGGCGGGACGGTGGAGACTTTCTCCTTCCTCAGGTATTTTTACAACCTCGCCGCGGAGCGCCTCGGGGCCGAAGAAGCCGGGCGGCATTTCATCGCGATCACCGATCCCGGGAGCGCCCTGGCCCAGGTCGCCGCAGCACGCCGCTTCCGCCACACCTTTCTCAACGATCCCGATATCGGCGGGCGCTATTCCGCCCTCTCGTTTTTTGGACTTTTCCCCGCGGCCCTGATCGGGATGGATGCAAGGCGCCTGCTGGAGCGGGCCGAGGCGGTGAGGGAAGGCGAACTCGCACCGGGTGGCGCGGACCCGGGGGAGGGTGCCGTCCTCGGCGCCCTCCTGGGGGAGATGGCCAAACGGGGGCGGGACAAGCTCACCCTCCTCTTTTCCCCCCGGATCGAGCCTTTCGGCGACTGGATCGAACAGCTCATCGCCGAGAGCACGGGAAAGGAGGGGAAAGGAATCCTGCCCGTCGTGGGGGAGCCCCTCGGCGAACTTGACGTGTATGGTGACGACCGGGTCTTCGTCGCCCTGCGCTTGGGCCAGGACCGGACGGGCGAAGAGCAGCTGCGGACCCTCGCGGCGGCGGGCCATCCCGTCGTCGATCTGCGCATGACCGATCTCTACGACCTGGGCGGGCAGTGCTTTTTCTGGGAGATGGCCACGGTCGCGGCGGGCTGGCGGCTCGGGATCAACCCTTTCGATCAGCCGGATGTGGAGTCGGCCAAGGTCCTGGCGCGGCGGATGATTGCGTTGTACAAAGAACAAGGGGCGATACCCCAGGAGGCACCGGCCCTGGAATCGGCGGGCATTGCCGTATACGGCGACGTGACGGCCCAAACCCCCGGGGGGGCACTGGCCGATTTCATGAAAAAAGCCCGGCCGGGCGACTACGCGGCGATCCAGGCGTACCTGCGCCCCTGCCCCGAAACCGGGGAGGCGCTGGCACGGCTCCGCCGGCGGATCCGGGAGCGGTACCGAATCGCCGTGACGACGGGCTACGGGCCGCGTTTTCTCCACTCGACGGGGCAGCTCCACAAGGGGGATTCGGGCCGCGGCCTGTTTATCCAGTTCACGACCGACGATCCGCAAGATACCCCCGTACCCGACGAAATCGGGGATGGGGCATCGGCGCTCGGCTTCGGCACCCTCAAGGCGGCGCAGGCTTCGGGGGACCGGCAGGCCCTCCTCGATAAGGGGCGCCGCGTCCTTCGCCTCCACCTGCAGGGCGGAAGGATAGTAGAC
>JBFMBA010000080.1:0-4272 GCA_040755475.1 Thermodesulfobacteriota bacterium | reverse complement strand
TGGACTTGCCGAACGCTATATCACCCTGAATCCGATCAGCAGACTGAAGAGGGTCAGGACGAGGCCGCTGTACAGGAGCGTCACGGTCGTGTAGCCCATGATGTCCCGGGCCGACAATCCCGCGAGGCCGAGGAGGGGCAGCGCCCAGAAGGGCTGGATCATGTTGGTCCATTGATCCCCCCAGGCCACCATCATGGCCGACCGGATCGGATCGATCCCCATCATCTTGGCCGCCTCCATCGTGATCGGCCCCTGGGCCGCCCACTGCCCTCCGCCGGAGGGGATGAACACGTTGATGATCCCGGCGGCCCAGAACTGGAACATGTAGAAGGTCTCCGGTATGGAAAGGGCGACGAACCAGCCGGCGATCACCTTCGCCAGGCCCGTTCCGACCATGATCCCCTGGATTCCGCCGTAAAGCGGGAACTGCAGGGCGATACCCCCGGCCCCCTTGATGGCCGTGTTCATTGCCGTGATGTAGTTGACCGGCTTGCCGTGGAGAAGCACCCCGGTGATGAAGAAGATGAAAATGACCACATTGAGGTTCAGGTCGAACCCTTTGGCCGAGAAGTGGTAGTAGAGGTATAAAAGGCCCATCAGGCCGAATACCATGTTGATCGCGTAGCTGTGGTCGATCCGCTCGGCCAGCGTGGGGTTTTCCGGCCTCACCAGGTGCGGGCAGTCGCCGCAAAGGACCGCGAGCTTGTCTTCCGGGATCGTCTGGATCTCATCCCCCCTGGGGTGGATCAGGGCCATCAGGATCGGGATCGTGACGATGAGAATCAGGACCGGTATAAGATTAAAGGGCTGGAAGATGCTCTGGGAGACGGGCACGACGGCGCCGGTCATCTGCTCTATGAAGTTCTGGGCGCTTTTCGATGTGGCGATGACCAGGGGGATGGAACCCGAGAGTCCCATGTGCCAGACCACGAACCCGCTGTAAGCGGAGGCGATCAGGAAGGGAAAGTCCGCCTGCCGGGTCTTTTTGGCGACCTGAAGTGCGAGCAGGCCGCCCACTACCAGACCGAATCCCCAATTGATCCAGGAGCAGATCCCTGCGACGAAGGCGACAATCATCCCGGCCTTGACCGGCGTGTTTCCGATACCGGCAATGGCAACCAGGATCCGGTTGACCGCCGGGGTCAGCGCCAGGCAGTGGCCTGTCACCAGGATCAGGATCATCTGGAAGGCAAATCCGACAATCCCGTAGATGCCGACGCCCCAGGTGGTGATGAGTTTCTCGAAACCGGCGGTTGTGAAGATCAGAGCAAGGATGGCGGAAAGGAATGTGAGCAGGATCGCGAAAAGATAGGCGTCGGGAAGGTAGTGCTTCATCAGATACGTGAAAAAAGCGGCCAAGCGTTTTAACATAATCGTATCCTCCTTTCGAAAGCGGTTACCCCTTTTTGATTTGACCGCAGGCGACCCTTGCGGCCGCACTGAGGCCCCTACGCTGATTTCTCTCCTTTCTTTTAATGGGCGGTCCAGCCGCCGTCGATATGCAGGATGTGGCCCGTCACCATGTCCGAGGCGTCGGAAGCAAGGAAGATGAGCCCCCCGGTGAGATCTTCGGGTTTGCAGAGCCGGCCCAGCAGAATGTTTCCCATAACATAGTCCCGGAAGGTTTTTTCCTCCAGCATCGGACGGGTCATGGGGGTCTCCACGAAGGTGGGCGCCAGGGCGTTCACGCAGATATGGTGTTTGCCCCATTCCAGGGCCAGCACGCGGGTGAGCTGGTTTACCGCGCCCTTGCTCGAGCAGTAGGCCGACCGCTTGATCAGGCCGACGCTGCCGGACTGCGAGGAGATGTTGATGATCTTCCCTTTTTGCTGTCGGATCATCACCCTGCCCACCGCCTGGGCGCAGAAGAACACCCCCTTCACATTGACGTTCATCACCCGGTCCCAGGCCTCCTCCGTGACCTCCTCGGCCCACTGGGGGGCGTTCATCCCGGCGTTGTTCACCAGGATGTCGATGCGGCCGAAACGCTCCACGGCCGCTGCGGTCATCCGCTCGATCTCGGCGGTTTTCCCGACATCCGTCGGTACGACCAGCGCCCTCCTTCCCAGGGCCTCCACCTCGCCGCCCACCGCTTCCAGTTCAGAGAGGGTCCGGCTGCAGAGGACCAGATCCGCCCCGTAGCGGGCCAGATCCAGCGCCATATGCCGGCCCATTCCCCGTCCGGCGCCCGTGACGACGGCCACCTTGCCGGCAAGGTCAAACTCGGGGCGGTGCTTGCTGTCGTGCATAAGCCCTCCCGGAGGGAATCATGAAAGCCCCAGCTGCCGGAGCTTTTCCGGCGTCGGCAGCCCCTCTTCGCTCCATCCCCGGTACCGATAATAATCGGCAAGGAGTTGTCCCATCGGGGGCAGCTGGGTGGTGATCCCCTCGCCGCTGCGGTTGTGCGTCAGGAAGCGGGGGGGTAGAAAATCGTCCTTGCGGCTGATGCCCAGCCGGTTGTTGAACATCCGCTTGAGAGTGAAAATCCGCTCGCCGATCGTCATCAGTTCTGCGATATCCACCTGCCGGCCGGTGATCCTGTTGTACCAGTCGACCACGTTGGTCGCCGTCACGGCCTTCCCCACCTGGGCAAACCGGCAGAGGATCAGGGTGTCGTTCATCGACTGGTAGCTCTGCATCTTGGCGGTCATCTCGGCCGTGCCCTCGATCGAATAGGAGGGATGGGGCTGATCGAAACCGAGTTCGGACATGAACAGGGCCAGCTCGTACGGGTGGCTCCAGGCGGCGTTGTGGCAGGCGCCGCGGGCCGCGGTGCCGTATGAGAGGGCCTGGCTCCAGAACCGGCGCGGGTCGTGGGCCGAGGGCTCGAGTCCCTTCACGTGCAGGGCGAATTCCACGGCGTTTTTTCCCAGGGCGCGGGCCATGCGCAGAACCCCTTCCCCCATGAGCTCCCCGATCCCCTGACGAAGGCCGATTTTCTTCGTCATCTCCACCAGCGCCTCGCCGCTCCCCCAGCGAAGCTCGATCCCGTCCGTATCGGCGGTCGTGATCAGCCCTTTTTCGAAGGCTTCCATCGCGAAGGCGATCACCGACCCGGTGGACATAGTATCGAGCCCGAAGCGGTTGCACAGGTCGTTGGCCTTGCAGATGGCGGCCAGATCGGAGACCAGGCATTCGCCGCCCATTGTGCCCATGGTTTCGTATTCGGGGCCCTCGCCCTCCAGGGGCCCGTATGGCCCGTCCTCGATCCGGATGTGGCGGCCGCAGGCGATGGGACACTGGAGGCAGGCGGTCCTCCCCTTCAGGATGGTGTCGTGCATGGTGACTCCGGAGATCTTGGACGCGTCGGCCCAGCGGCTCGAGCGCCAGTTCTGGAGGGGGAAATTGCCCTGCTTCTCGTAATTGTCCACACCGCCGGAGGTCCCGTATTTGCCGAAGGTTTCGGTCGCCTTGCGGATGTGGGGCAGGACGGTCTTCATCTGCTCCCTGAGCCCCTCCTCGTCGGCCTGTGCCGCATTCTTCGTTCCGAAGGCCACCATCGCCTTGAGGTTCTTCGAACCCATGACCGCGCCCAGCCCGCAGCGCGCCGCCTGCCGGACGATGGTTCCCACATGGGGTATGCCGGCGATCCGGGCCAGGCGCTCACCGGCGGGACCGATCACCGCGGCGCTCGCCTTGTCCGTCGTCTGGCCCTTGAGCCACTCGGCCGATTCGATCGAATCCCTGTTCACGATCGGGCTCGCGTCCCGGATCTCCACGCCGTCCTCATGAATCCACAGGTAAACCGGCCCGTCGGCCTTCCCCGTCACGACGATCCCGTCGTATCCCGTTTTCTTGAAGTGGACCGCCCAGGAACCGCCCACGTTCGATTCGCCCAGGATCCCCGTGAGGGGCGAGAGGCCCATCACATGATGCCGGCTGGACGAGGGAACCCGGGTGTCGGTGAAGGGTCCGGTCATCGCCGTCAGGACATTCTCCGGTCCAAGGGGATCGGTATCGGGGTTGGTCTCGTCATAGAGCAGCCTTGCCCCCAGGCCGACGCCGCCGACATATTTTTCGAGCAGCGCCTCGTCCAGGTCCCGGACCTCGGTTTTTCGCCCGGTCAGGTCCACCCTCAATATCTTCTTGTGATATCCCAGCATGGTCGCTTCCTCTTTCCGGTCAGCCGCCCGTTGCCGGCAGCAGGACCTGTATGGTTTCTTCGTTGTCGATCAGGTCGTCGAGCCTCAGGAGTCGGCTCTTGTTGAAGAACATGACGTGGGCCCAGAGCTCCACATCGGATACCGACTGTTCGTGGTGGATCATTCTGAG
>JBFMBA010000079.1:0-13608 GCA_040755475.1 Thermodesulfobacteriota bacterium | reverse complement strand
GCGGCCGCAGGCAGTTCTTCCTGCCCGAATCGACGGCCGGGGGCAGACGGAAAGACGGCCGCCATCTTCTGGACGAGGCGCGGGCGGCCGGTTACGCCGTCCCGGGCACGGCGGTCGAGCTGAAGCAGGTCTCCCAGGGCCGGATCCTCGGACTGTTCAACATGGGCAACATGGCTTTCGAGATCGACCGGGCGAAGACCCGGGAACCGAGCCTGGCCGAGATGACGGAAAAGGCCCTGCAGATACTTTCGCAGGGCCCGAAAGGCTTTTTCGCCATGATCGAAGGGGGGCGGATCGATCACGCCTCGCATCGAAACGATGCCGCCGCCACGATCAAAGACACGCTGGCCTTCGACGACGCAGTGGGAGTCGCCCTGGATTTTGCGAGGCGAAACCCCGACACCCTGCTCATCGTCACCGCCGATCACGAAACCGGCGGAATGGCCCTGATCGGCCACAGCAAGGACAGCAGGGAGTATGTGGGGATCGATCTGAAGGCGATTCAGAAAATCGAGCTCTCCTTCGACCCCCTCATCGACATGCTCGGCAGGCACCCGACGCCTGAAAAGGTCCGGGAGGTGGTGAAGCGGCATCTGGCCATTGAACTGACCGGCGATGAGGCGTCGGCGGTGGCCCTTGACGCCATCCGGAAACTCGATCCGGCGAACTTCGGCTTTGTCACGGCCCATACACTGGCCTTCGTTCTGCGGCCCTATCTGCGGGTGGGCTGGGCCAGCCAGACGCACACGGCCTCGCCGCTCTTCGCCTTCGGAAGGGGGCCCGGCTCGGAGCGGATCAGGGGTTTTCTCCACAACACCGAGCTCTTTTCCATCATGAAGGCGGCGCTCGAATGACCGGATGCGTCGCTCACATGAGGTACTCCGCCAGATTGATGTCGTACTGATTGGGATCGAGCCGCTTGATGACGCTTTTCTTGAACCGTCCGTCGGGGCTCTTTTCGGACAGGTCCACGAGGTAGTTGTTCTTTGCGCCGCTGCCGTCGACGATGATGCGAACCTTCGGCCGGTCGATGTATTCGTTGCTCCCTTCGCAGACCAGCCCCAGTTCTCTTGAATCGAGAAACACCAGGGTGCCGATGGGAAACACGCCCACCATCATGATGAAGAAATTCAATACGACCGGCGAGATTTTTGAGCCGCGGTCCCGGATCAGCAGCCCCAGGGCCACATCGGGCGGTATGGCTTTTTTCCGGTACACCCTGGCCGACGTCATGGCGTCGTAACGGTCGGCAACGCTGATGATATCCGAATAGATGTCCAGCGCGAACGGCATTTGTACCCGCGGATAGCCCGAACAGTCAAAATTCAGGTGGTGTTCAAAGGCCGATATGGCGGAGCGTATCACCAGGGGGTCCAGGTCCTTGAGGTTCAGCAGGGCCTTGACGCCGAAGGTCGAATGCTTCTTCATCATGGCGAACTCATCATCGGTAAATTGCGAGGTCTTGTTCAGCAGCTCGCTGGGAAGATCCACCTTCCCCGTGTCATGAAAGAACGCCACAATGCCCAGCTCGGTGAGCTCCTGTTTGTTCAGCCCCAGTCGCTGTCCCAGCGCCAGGGACAGGATGCTCACATTCACCGAATGATGATAGGTGTATTCGTCATAGTTCTTGATGGCGGTCATGCCGAGCAGGAACTGCTCCTCCTCGGATAAAAAGTCGACGAGGTTTTGCACCATGCGCCGCGTTTTTTTGACGCTCACAGCCTCTCTGGACTTCATTTTGTCCATGACGCCCTTCGACAGGGAGACCGCGTTGAAATAGGTTTTCTTGATCACCCGTCGGAGCTGCGCGGTTCCCGAGCGTTCCTGCTTCCCCGTCTTGAGCGTGTCCACCTCCAGGGCCGCCAGCGCGGAAACGGCATCCTGAAGGGTTTCGAAGGGCGTGTCGGATTGTCCCGCAGCGATGAAGGCATCGATAAAGGTCTTCAGATCCTCCAGGACGATCTCTTCTCTGAAGATGACCGCACCCAGATTCCGCTCCTTGAATTTCGTCCCGAGGTACTCAAAATGGATGTGGTGCTTCAGCGGGTATTTGATCCGGGCATTGTTCTCGAAAAAAAACCCGCCGATCAAGTCGATGCGGAAGGTGCCGGTCACGGAAACGGCCTCGTTCACCAGAGAAACGACTTTTTCCAGCTGGGTGATAACGGCTGCATTGCCGCTGTCGTGCAGTTCGGCGGTGCGGAGGCTGATCGCCAGGCCGTTGATGATGTCGGTCGAAAAACTTTGTTCGTCGTCTTTTTCAGGCACGTTCTCTCCCCAGGCTTCTGATGGCAATTCTCACGTTTTCTCTCAGGAGGGAATCGCTGGCGCGCTCATATTTTTTCAGCAGGGGGAGATATTCGCTGTTGCCGATCCTGCCCAGCCCGAAAGCGGCGCACGCCATGTTTTCATTGAGCTTCCTCCTGCTGAAGTAGAATCGGAACTTGAGGAATTCGGAAAAGAAATCCGCCACGTCGCTTTCCTTCCACAGGGAAAGGACTTCAAAAAAAACCTTCTTCTCATCGTAGTGCTTGCTGATGAACGACCTGTTCCCCCTGATGTGCTGGATGAGAATCTGCTTGGCTTCTTCGGTGCGAAGCTGCCCGAGCGATCGAACGGCGGCAACTCTCACCTGCTGTTCCTCGGCCTCGAGGCTCTCCTCAAGGAACGACAATGCCTGTGTGATCTTCAGGTCCCCGATGGTTCTGATAACCTCCGTTCTGACCCGCATATCCGCATGTCTGACTCTGGCCGTCAGCTGGTAGGCCGCCTCGGTGTCCCCGATCTGCCTGATCACGAGGACGAGGTTTCTGACCAGGTACCAGCGTCTGTCCGACAGGCCGTCCAGGAGGGCCTTCATATCCTTTTGGCCGATGTTGGTCAGTACCTGGATCACCATTTTACGGGACGCATAATTCTTCAATTCCCCCAGCAGCTCGATGAAGGATCCTATCGCATTCGTTTCCAGATAGCCTGCATATTCATTCAGAGTCTCTTCGTCCATGTCGGCACGGTCGTCGATGGAGGAGCCCAGCGACTTGATCACATCGGGCGATCCCGCATGGCGTACCACCTCTTTGAGCGACTCCTTGATCTCGTCGCCGATTTCTTCATCCTCCAGACTGATCCGCACCTTCTTGAGGAGATCGAGCAGATTTTCCATGTGGCCGTTGTTGACCAGGTATCCGACCAGGGCGTTCATGATGGAAACCATCTGCTGCTGTTCGTCCCTGTCTTTGGCCTGCCAGCACAGCTCGAAGATAATATTGATGATTTTATACAGCCGGATATCGGTGTCCCTCTCGAGTTGGATCCTCACATCCTCAAAGTCGGACTCCGTCGGGGGGATCACTTCTATGGGCGTGATGTCCTCTGCGGTCAATGCATCGCGGTATGCGACCATGATTTGATCCTGGGGCGTGCTCTGTTCCAGGACCTGCTGGACGGCCTTCGACTCATAGCCGTCATCCTCTGCGAACACCCCTTCGTCCACCGTGTGCCTGATGTTCACAAAGTTCCTGTCCCAGAGCAGGGAAACGATGTCGTGATCGAGAAGCTCTTTCTCATCCCGGGAGACGATGTTGAGAAATTCATCGAGCTCCTCCTTGGTTACCTCCTTCCTGAAAGTCAGCTCTCTGAGGCCTTCCTTGAAAAAGAGAAAGGCAAAGTTATCGTGCTGATCCTGGCTGCTGTACACCGCCTCGCCGCCGGAAAGCAAAGCCCGGGGCTCTATCTGCAGGAGGATGTCTCCGGTCTGCTGAAAGATGTCGGTTACTTTCGCATACAGGTTGTCGATGGCCTTGCCGTACATGGGATTGTTCTTTTGATACAGTTTGACCATCTTTTTCGCGCTGATGAGCGCCTGGAGAAAATCACTGATCAAATGGGTCTGTTTCATCGATCACGGCTACCCGAATGGACGGGGAACCGGGCGGGGCCGGTCCTCCGAAAAAACAGTCAGCGTGCGCAGTATAACAGCGGCGCCCTCTATGGCACGCCGGTAATGTAGAGCACTACAGGCAAAAAAACAAGAAGAAGAATTTGAAGAATAATTTGCTTGATAAAATGGAGAGGTGTCCCTATAGTAAAATCCTCCGGCTGCGGGCCGATCGCGGAGGATGCCGCTCCGGCCAGGGGGCCGGCCCGGGCGCCCCGGCGTGATCTGTCGCATTGATTGTCCACAGTGATAGCCCCATGCGAAAAAAGCGCGGCGAAATCCTCATCGAACTGGGCCTCATCACCGAGCAGCAGCTTCAGTATGCCTTGCTGACCCAGAAGACGAAGAAGGCGAAAATTGAAGAAATTCTCGTGGGGCTCGGCTTTGTCACCAAGAAGCAGATTGTGGACGCGCTGGCCCGCAGGCTGAAGCTCCCGATCATATCCTGCAAGGACATCGCCATATCCGACGAGCTGTTAAAGCTTATACCCCGTGAGATCGCCACCAAACAGCTTGTCCTGCCCATCGAAAAGAAGGACTACACGCTCGTCGTGGCCATGTCCGACCCGCTCGATTACGGGACGATAGACCATATTTCCTTCATGACCAAACTGCGCGTGTCGCCGGTGATTTCCTACGAATGGGAGCTGATCAGGGCCATCGAGCAGGCCTACGGCGGCAAGGTGACGGCGGGTGTTTCCCTGAAGCCCCCTTCCATACAAAAAGCGGAGTTTGTAATCAAAGAGGAGAAAAAAGAAGGGGAAGAGGCGGCGGTCGCGCCGGAACAGGAGGAAGAGTATCCGGTCGTCAAACTGGTGGAAAAAATCATATCGGATGCCATCGAGGCCCGCACCAGCGATGTGCATATCGAGCCGTGGGATAAACACAGCCATGTGAGATACCGAATCGACGGCGTGCTGCGCATCATGCTCACCTATGAAAAGAAACTGCATGACGGCGTTGTCTCGAGAATCAAAATACTGTCGGGGCTCGACATCACAAAGAAATATCTTCCCCAGGATGGATCCATGCACATCAGTTCCGGCGAGAAAGAGGTGGACCTTCGGATCTCCACCCTCCCGGCCATCCATGGGGAAAAGATCGTGCTCCGGCTGCTGGACAAAAGCGCCAACCTCATGCCTCTGGAAGACCTTTCCATGTCCGACGGTCTGAGAAGTTCGCTTATCGATATCTTCCGGCGGCCGCAGGGGATGCTCATCGTGACGGGCCCCACGGGCAGCGGCAAAACCACGACCCTATACGCCTGCCTCAACCAGCTTCGTTCGGAAGCCACCAATATCGTGACCATCGAGGACCCCGTCGAGTACAAGGTCGAGGGAATCACGCAGGTGCAGATCAACGACGCGGTGGGACGCAGCTTTGCGTCGGTTCTGCGCTCGGTGCTCCGCCAGGACCCCGATATCATCAAGGTGGGGGAGATCAGAGACAGGGAGACCGCCGAGATCGCCATGCGGGCGTCGCTGACGGGGCATTTCGTCTTGACCACGCTGCACACGAACAACACCATCGCCTCCATCCCCCGGCTCATCGACATCGGGATTCCCACCTACCTGATCAGTTCCGCCATTACCGCGATCCTGGCCCAGCGGCTCGTCAGACGGATATGTGAACATTGCAAGGTGGAAATGGAGGCGTCCGAAGAGCTTCGGCGAATCGCGGAGCATTACGAGGGCATTGGGGAAATCAGAAAGCATTACATGGGCACGGGCTGCGCCAAGTGCGCCAACACGGGGTATCTGGGCAGGGCGCCCGTGTACGAATATCTGCCGGTGACCGGCGCCTTCAGAAAACTGATCACCGAAGACACGGGCGAGGAAGACCTGAGAGTAGCAGTGAGGAATATGAGGGAGATCAAATTCGTTTCGATGTTCGAGGGCGCCCTGGACCAGGTGAGATCGGGCATTACCACCTTCGAGGAGGTGCTCGCCAAGGTGCCCGCCTAGCGCGGCATCTGCCTTTCCCTTCCGGCAACCGCAAAAACCTGCTCGACCATGCCGTTGCGGACGCCGTAGATCCGCTCCTGGGTGCTGATTGCCAGGGTCGCGTTGTTGGGGACGATTTCCAGGCGGTCCCCGATCCGCAGCCGTTTTTCCACAGGCCCGCCCGGTTCCCTGTATTGCACGCACGCCGTTTCCGCGGAGATCCGTCCCAGCCATAGATCCTCGCGGCCCTGCACCGAACCGTAACTCGGTTTCCCCTCCCGGAAAAATCCCGGTGTGTCCCGATACTGGATGAGCGAGTCGGCCCCGAAGAGCTTGTATCCCGCGTCGATCACCGCATGACCGGTTCCGACGGCGCTCACCACGGTGGTGAGAACCGCGGCGGCGCAGGCCTCGCAGGGGTTGGCCAGGGCGTGGACATGCCACATGTCGCCGACGGTGCAGTGGCCCGGGTGGATCTCCGTGATCTCGGGAAACCGTTTCTCCTTGAGCAGGGCGCAGGTGGCCCGCAGCGTCGGCGAGGCGCCGGCCGACAGATGGGCCACGGGGATCCCCTCCCGCTTGAGCAGCCGCGCCGTTTCAACGGCCATCGTTGCGGAATCGAGGGCGAGGCGCTCCATCCCTTCCGGGGTCGGCTGCCCGCCCGACTCGTGCACGTAGATGCCCTCGAAAGAAATCCCCTTCAGGCCGAGGAGCTGTCTCGCCAAACCCAGTGCCGGCCCGCCCGGAAGGACGCCGAACCGGTCTCCCCCCGTGTTCACTTTCAGGAGCAGGGGGATCGTTCTGCCGAGGGCGGTCCCCACGCGGGAGACCCCCTCGGCCTGCTCGATCATGTCGGCCATCACCGTGATCTTCAAACCGGGCCTGTCGAGGAGCCGCCGCAGGATGGCCAGCTTGTGGTCGCCGTAGAAGGGATGGGCGATGAGGATATCGTCGATTCCCGCTTCGGCCATGCAGAGGGCCCGCTCAATCGCTCCGACCTCGATCCCGCAGGCGCCCGCGGCAATCTGGCGCTTCGCGATCTCCGGGCATTCGTGAATCTTCGTGTGGGGTCTGAGCCTCACCCCCGCTTCCCGGGCAAGGCGGGACATCTCCGCGATATTCGATTCCAGAATGTCCAGATAGACAATGACCGCCGGGGTCTCGACGGTGGACAGGGGTATCGGTTGTTCGTTCATCGTCGCCTCCTGGCAGGCGGGGGGGCGAACGCACCGTGGTTGCGTCCCTTCGCCCGTATGCCCGTTGCTCGCCCGCCGGTCCGGGCCTTTCGTCAGTGGATCCGTTCCCGCCGCGTCTCTCGCATGCCAGTCGCCTGATGGACGGGGAGGCGGGCCGCGCTTCCGGCCGGGAACCGTACAGAACCGGGTGCGCCGGGGAAGCATACGGGGAACGGCACCGGATGTCAATGGGATTGTCCGGAAACGGAATTGAATCACATTACATGTAACCGAAGGAGGTGAAGCAAAAGGATCGTTGACCCATACATCGAAGTAACCAGACATCGACCCCGACGGGCGGGTCCGGAATCATGTTCCGAATTATGCCTTGCCTTTTTCGGGAGCGATCCCTATGATCACCCATCGACGGTCATGAGGGCCTGCTCCGGGGCCATTGCGGGTGGACCGTTGAGGGTCCGAAGCCGCCGTCGCCCCGGGGGCGTTCCGGAAGACGGACCGTCTCCTGCTTCGCCTGCCCGGGCCTGCGGCGTCCCGGGGAGGGCGGCGCGGACCGCCGTCCGCAAAGGTATCGCCCTCACAGCAATCGATTTTCAGGAGGTTCTCACAATGGATGTACCGGACATGATACGCCTGCGGCAGACCTTCGACCGCACGCACGTGAAGGACATCGCCGGCCTGGTGCATAGCGAATTGAAAAAAATCGGCCTGGACAAGAGGATCAGGCCGGGGCAGCGCATCGCCCTGACCGGCGGCAGCCGGGGCATCGCCAATATCGCGCTCGTTCTCAAGAGCGCTTCGGCTTTTGTGAAGTCGCTCGGGGCCCGGCCCTTTATTTTCCCCGCCATGGGAAGCCATGGCGGAGCCACCGCGGAAGGGCAGACGGCCATGCTGGCCCACTATGACGTGACCGAAGCCGTCACCGGTGCTCCGGTGCTCTCCTCGATGGACGTGGTGGAGATCTCCCGGACCGTCGACGGGGTGCCGGTGTTCATCGACCAGTGCGCCTTCGAGGCGGACGGGATCATCGTCGTCAACCGGATCAAGCCCCACACGAAATTCAAGGCCCCCATCGAGAGCGGACTGATGAAGATGATGGCCATCGGCATGGGCAAGCAGCAGGGGGCCGACTACTATCACAAGGCGGCGATCCAGTATACCTTTCCCAAGATCATCGTGGATGCGGGCCGGGAGGTCCTGAAAAAGGCGCCCGTACTGTGCGGCCTGGGTCTGGTGGAGAACGGGTACGATCAGACGGCGGCCATCGCCGCGCTTCTTCCCGAGGAGCTGGAGGAGCGGGAGAAAGAGCTGCTCGCGAAAGCCAAAGAGATGATGCCCCGCCTTCCCTTCAACGAAATCGATCTGCTGATCATCGATGAGATGGGAAAGGACATCAGCGGTACGGGCATCGATCCGAATGTGACCGGACGAAACCGCGACATCCTCGGGGTCTTTCCGCACCCCGTCCATGTGAAACGGCTCTTTGTGCGGGATCTGACCCCTTCCTCGGGCGGAAACGCCAACGGCATCGGTTTTGCGGATCTGACCACCCGGCGGCTGGTGGACAAGATAGACCGCGCGTCCACCTATATGAACTGCGTCACGGCGATCAGCCTGGAGAAGGCGGCCATCCCCATGTACTTCGAAACGGACCGGGAATGTGTCGAGGTTGCCCTGGGATCCGTCGGGCTGATCCCTCCGCGGACGAGCCGGATCATCCGCATCAAGAATACCCTCCAGCTGGATGAATTGGAGGTTTCCCAGGTCTACGGCGCGGAAATCGACTCGCGGACCGATCTCGAGATTCTCGAGGGCCCCCGTCCGCTCGCCTTCGACGGCCGGGGAAACCTCTTTCCCCTGGTCGTGCGCGGTGCCGAACGCAAAGGGGATATCTGACGCGAAGTGAACCGGGCAAACCCGTTTCGGTGTGCCCTTCCGGCGGCGTCACCGTCACGCGGACGGTGAGAAGGCGCGCCGGGGGGGACGGGCAGCCTACCCCGGGCGATCGCCAAGCAAACCGTCGACCCGTTTCCTGATGTCGTCGGTCATCCTGATTTCATCGGGCCACGGTCTTGTGTGGCCGTCCGCCGGGCCTTTTTCCGTCGCGTCGACGACAATCCCGTGCTCCCTGATCGACACATCCCGCGCCGGATCCGTATTGTTGAAGACCTTCCAGAGCAGCAGGGCGTCGTCCGCAAGGTCGATCCGTGCGTCGTACAGGACGCAGACGGCCGGGAAGAGCCCCTCGACCTCGATCCTGTCCAGGTAGTAGCGGGAGCTCCGGCCGTTTTCCTTGTCGATCGCGATCCGGACGAGGCAGCGGGCGCCCTCGGTACAGATTTTCCGCACCGCCACAAACCCCCCGTCGATCTCCCGGAGCTGGCGAAGCAGTGCCTCGCCGCTGGACGTTGTTTCAGGGCGGTTCACGGGCCGTCGCGGCTCCTCGCCGGTGATCCGGGCGGTGGCGTCGATGGCGATCTTCGAGCCCTGGAGGGGCTCCGTCGAGGAATGGTCAAGAACGTCAAGGATGCCTCTGGCCATCGTCATGTCGGAACGGATATCTACCGTGTTCAAGAGATGCCCGAGCAGTTTTTCCCCCCTGGACAGGAGAGCCGGATCATCCACGATCACGATGACTTTGGCGAAGCTCATCTGGCCCGTTCCCCACAGGCCGCTGATGATCTTGGCGGCGTGCCCGGGGAACTCCTTTTCCAGGGCGACCACGACGATGTTGTGGAAGACGCCCTCCCAGGGGAGCCAGTAATCCTTGATCTCGGGCATGATGGCCTTGATCATGGGCAAAAAAAGCCGCTCCGTCGCCAGCGCGAGATAGCAGTCCTCCATGGGAGGGCGCCCGACGACGGTTGCGCTGTAGACGGGATTTCGCCGGTGGGTGACGGCGGTCAGGTGGAAGACCGGATAGGCGTCCTCCAGGGAGTAGTACCCCGTGTGGTCGCCGAAAGGGCCCTCGATCCTGGTCTCCTGCGGATCCACATAGCCTTCCAGGACGAACTCCGCCTCGGCCGGAACCTCGATGTCGACCGTCACCCCCCGCACCATGGTGACCGGTTTCTGCCGGATGAAGCCGGCGAGGATCATCTCGTCCACCCCGCGGGGGAGGGGTGCCGTCGCCGCGTACGTCACGGCGGGGTCGGTGCCGACCGCCACGGCCACCTCCATCCGTTTGCCGGCCTTGCGATACTCACGGAAATGGTGGGCCCCGTCCTTGTGAATGTGCCAGTGCATCCCCGTGGTTCTTGCATCGTATACCTGCATCCGGTACATGCCGGCATTTCTCCTGCCGTCGAGCAGCCCCTTTGTGAATACGATGGGCAGGGTGATGAACCGGCCGCCGTCTTTCGGCCAGCACTGGAGGATGGGGAGCGTCGTCAGGTCAACGTCATTTCCTCTGTGAATGACCTCCTGGCAGGGCGGGTGCTTCCTTTTCCCCGTCCTGGGAAGGAATCGGGTCCATTCGATGGCCTTCGGCAGCAGGCTTATCTTTTCACGCAGCGACCGCGGCGGGCTTTGCCTGAGGATCCCCTCGAGCCTGGCGGCAAGGGCGTCCGGGGCGGCCCCGAGGGCTAGGGCGATCCGGCGGTGGGAGCCAAAGGCGTTGGTGAGAACGGGGAAGGCCGAACCTTCCACGTTTTCGAAAAGCAGCGCCTTTCCGCCGCCGGGGGCCTTGGACATGCGGTCCGTCAGCTCGGCAATTTCCAGGACGGCGGAGACAGGGGCACCGATCCGCAGCAGCTCTCCTGCCGCCTCCAGACGTGCAATGAATTCTCCGAGGTTACGAAAGCCCATCTTTCACCCGAGGATGCCGTTCGGGGCCGCCTGCCGGCGCCTGGGGAGGGACGGTCGCTTCCGCCCGGGTGTCATAGCCCGACCTGCCGCCGCCGTCGCGTCGAGGATCGCCCTGATCACAGCAGACCCTTCAGTGCGCTTCCCGAGAAGACGGCCAGAAATACGAGGAGGGAGATCGTGCTGTTCACGCGGAAAAAGGCCATGTCGATTCGTGACAGGTCCTGCGGGTCCACCAGTCTGTGCTCCACAATGAAAAGGACGGTGATCACGGCGACAAAAAGCAGATAGATCGGGCTCATGGGGAAGAGCCAGTAGAGGGCGAGCAGGCACAGGACGCTGATCCCGTGGAGGATCGTGGAGATCCGCATCGCCTTTTCCGCCCCGAACTCGGCGGGAATGGAACGGAGCCCCGCGCGCCTGTCGAATTCCATGTCCTGGCAGGCATAGAGGATGTCGAAGCCGGCGATGTAGGTCATCAGGGCCAGGCTCAAGACAACGATGGTTTCGGAGAGGGAGCCGGTGACGGCGATCCAGACGCCCATCGGGGCCAGCCCGATGGTGAAGCCGAGAAAGAGGTGGGCAAGCCAGGTCACCCGCTTCATGTAGGAGTAGCCAAAAAGGCACGCCAGAACGGGGAAGGACAGCCAGAAACAGAGGGCGGAAAGCGCGGCGGAAGCCGCGACGAAAACCAGGGTTGCGGCGCCGGTGAAAAAGCTGGCCTCCCTTTTGGAGATCATGCCCCGGGGAATCTCCCGGAGGGCCGTACGGGAATTTCTGGCGTCTATGGCGGCATCGGCGATGCGGTTGAATCCCATGGCCGCCGACCGGGCTCCCACCATGGCCAAAAGGATCCAGAACACCGTTGCCGCGTCCAGGGGCACTTCCCTGCGGACCATCAGGATCGCCGTGAGGGCAAAGGGCAACGCAAAGATCGTGTGCGAAAACTTGATCATGCGGCCGTAAACCCGGATTTTGTGCAAGACGTTCATGAACCCTCAACCATGTTGACGCGACGGTTGCGTTCCCATACTGGCAAACCGGGAAGGTGTCAAGAGAAAAAGGAAGATCTGTTCATGCAATAGGATGATGTCACCCCGTCGGTGCAGTGAGAAAATACGGCCCTCCCGGGGGGCATTCAGAACCGGGACGGTGTTGAACCGAACGGGTTTTCCCGTTTTATCGGCCGGGAGGCAGCAGGAGGGGCAGGACGGAATCCGTGAAGAAGCGGGCGTGGGCGTCCCGGTACCGTTCGATGTTCTGGATGATCTCGGTGTTCAGGCGGTGGTCCGGGGTGTCGGAGACAAACTTGAACACAAAACACCTGACGCCGAAGCGGCGGCATGCCTGAGCCACGGCTGCCCCCTCCATATCGACCAGATGGACGCTCGCGGCGACGCATTCCCTTTCCTGCGGATCGCGCAGCGGCCTGTCATGGGTGGCCAGATCGGCAACTGCGAAACCCTCCAGCAGGGCAGGGGAGTGGCTGCGGGGAAGACCCGATCGAAGGTCCGGCCGGTCCGGCTCGATGACCCTCTCAATGAGGTAGGATTCTCCAAGCCGGGTCCGCCGATCGACGGCCCCGGCGGCGCCGAGATTGCAGATCAGGGACGGCCGGCGGGTCTGGATCAGATAAGCGCAGGCCATGGCGGCGTTGGCCTTGCCGATTCCCGAGAGGATCATGGCGAACCGGTCGTTTCCATGGACGGCAAAAGGACGGCTTTCCAGCGGCTGCAGCGACAGCTCCCGGATGAACGGCGCCGCCTCCAGTGGCGTGGCCATGATCAGGCCGATTACAGGATTGCCAGACATCGTGCTTTCGCTTCCAGCGTGTCGACGGCCCGGATCCCCGTCTCCCCCAGGGACAGGGTGAAATCGTTCACGTACAATGAAATGTGCGAGGAGAGAATCTGCTCGTCGAATTCCTGGGCGTGGCCTTTGATGAAGGCGATTCCCGCCTGCGGATTTCTCCGTGCATGGTCGACCGATTGCCTGAGCAGTGTCTCGATCGC
The DNA here is from genome assembly GCA_040755475.1 of Thermodesulfobacteriota bacterium. Lineage (GTDB taxonomy): Bacteria > Desulfobacterota > Syntrophia > Syntrophales > UBA5619 > JAKAFS01. The sequence continues at coordinate 719 of JBFMBA010000079.1, read as the reverse complement.
CTCCTTGTGCCGCTGGAGGTCCCGGCGAAGAGCAATGCAGCCCAGCGGGAGGGGAAGCCCCGTTTCCGCCTCCCACCACTGCCCGAGGTCGATCAGCTTGCGGCAATCATAGCCCTGATAGACGAACCGCCCCTCATGGATGATCAGCCCCGCATCATACTTGCCGGAGGCGACGCCGGGAAGGATCTCGTCGAATCTCACGAACCGTATCTTTTCGCAGCCGTTCCGCCAGAGCTGAAGCAGCAGATGGGCGGTCGTGTACCGGCCGGGTACGGCGATCCGGGCCTTCCTCAGCCAGTCGGGAGACGTGCCGCCATGTTCCCCCTCCTCCTTGCGGGTGATCAGGATCGGGCCGCATCCGTAGCCGAGGGCGGCACCTGAATCGAGGAGGCAGTAACGGTCCTTGAGCAGCAGATAGGCGTAAAAAGAGAGCTTGGTGAGGGGATAGGCCCCTTTCTCATCGAAGCCCCTTTCGTTGAGCTCCTCCACGTCGGCAATGCGCGCGATGAAACGGAAAGGGGCGGTGTCGATCCGCCGGTTGATCAGGGCGTCGAAGATGAACGTGTCGTTGGGACAGGGTGAAAAGCCGACTTCCAGTTCAAGGGGGGGTCCGTGACTCATGGGAATGTCCTGATCTCCCGGTAATCCGAATCGCGCTGAACGGGGATGCGGCCCGCGTCCCGGATGACATCGATCAGCTCGGCGGCGGCGGTCCCGCT
>JBFMBA010000078.1:0-2391 GCA_040755475.1 Thermodesulfobacteriota bacterium | reverse complement strand
AACTGTATCTACTTTATTGGGGTCGATATCTACTCCCTGTAAACCTTGGTAAATTCCCCCGAAAAAGAAGCGGCGCTCCGGCAGCGGATGGCAAGTCTCGGCATTCGGGAGGAGGACCTCCGCGAAACCTTCATCCGCTCCTCGGGCCCCGGCGGCCAGAAGGTGAACAAAACCTCTTCCTGCGTTCATCTCGTCCATCTGCCCACCGGCCTGTCCGTCAAGTGCCAGCAGGAGCGGTCCCAGAGCCTGAACCGGTTTCTCGCCCGACGGCTCCTGACGGACCGGATCGAGCGGCTCCGGACGGGGATCGTACGCGCGGAAAGGATGCGCGCGGAGAAGATCCGGCGCCAGAAACGGCGGCGTTCGCGGCGCGCGCAGGAGAAGATCCTGGAGGCGAAACATCAGCAATCGGAAAAAAAATCCCTCCGGACGCGGATCAGCCAAAATGAGGATTAAACCCTTCAGTCGGCCGGCTTGAACCGATCCGCTGGAATCACCGCGATGCACTCGATTTCCACCATCAGCATCGGATCGGCCAGTCGGGTGACCCCGATCAGCGTGCTGGTGGGCAGGTCGTTTTTGAAATACTTGAAGCGCTCATCCCTCACCCGCTGGTATTCGCCCACATCGGTGGTAAAGGTGGTTGTTTTGACCACGTCGGAATAATCACCGCCGACCGAACGCAGCGCCCGCCCGATATTCTCGCAAACCTGGCGCAGCTGGGCGCGCATGTCGCCCGGATATACGGGTTCGGCATCCTTCTCGCTTCGCGACGTCATGCCCGAGATGAACAGGAGCGTGCCGCCGGTTACGGCAACGACCTGCGAGTGGGAATCTCGAACAGGCAAGTCCGGAGGCTGTATGACCCTTTTGAGATGTGCCATGTCCGTTCCTTTGTTTTCGTCCAGGTTGCCAAGCATCGTGCCCGCAGGGCGGGGCTTCCCGGTCGGAAGTGCACTTTTTCGATGCGCTTGACCCCGGCCACGGGGCGGGTCGGGGGAATAGATTTGCCGCCGTTTTCCCGGAGGTGATAAAAAAGGGAAGAGAAGTCGTGGTGTTCGCTTCCCTTCCCTGATTGTATCATATCCTGCTGTGAGCCTCCGTCAAAAGTCGCCAATAATAGAAGTCGTCTGTAAAAAATCGACTTTTCAGCGGGGCCGCCGTTTGAGCCTGCTACGAAAGGCCAATCACCTTGAGGAGCGGGTTGGCATAGAGGACCACCAGCGCGATAACCAGCGCATAGATGGCCAGGGATTCGATCATGGCAAGGCCGACCATCATGGTGATGAGGATCTTGCCCTGCGCCTCGGGATTCCGGCCGACGGCGTTGGCGGCGCTGCTCAGACCGTTACCCATGCCCAGACCGGTACCGATCGTCCCGAGGGCCATGACCAGCGCGGCGGCAAAAATACTGCATCCCACGACGATGGCCTTGGTATAATCGACCGGGGCAGCGGCAGCCGCCTCGGCGGCCGACGCGAGCGACGACGCACCCAGCACCCACATCAGCGTGAATAGAGCCATACTGAACGTCCGTTTCATCATTGACCTCCTTTCTTTGGAATTAAGCCGTATATCTAGCGGCAAGGTACACGCTTGTCAAGCACTATTTGGCGGAATCACAAGGCCCCGTCAAAGTCGGCTGGATGAGGGTCCCCAGACGAACCTTTGTGGAATTTTTGGGTGCCCGTCCCGGCGAGGGAAGCGTCCGCGAAGCGGCCCATCCCCATTGTCTGAGCCCGCGGGGCGAGTTTGGGAATGGGAGCGGCCGAGCCGTAGAACGGGCCAAAAATTGTACAGGTGAGTGGCGGGACCCTCTTCCAGCCACATCAGAGTGATGGCGCCAACTTTGACGCAGCCCTGGGCGGAATCAGGAGCCAGAAATGGTTGGCACCGCCACGAGGACCTGTGATATAGGAGATCGCATCGAAAGCGTCAGGGGGTGTATCTGCCGTGCCAGCGAGAAGGGACCGCAGCAGCGGGAAGACCATCGCCCGGGCGCTGACGCCGGCGGCTCAGCCCCCCGGAGAAGTTCAAGAAAGCCGACATGGAGTACTTTCAGCATGGACATGAACGAACTGTTTGCAGCGGCTCAGAAGCTGATCCCCGGAGGGGTCAACAGCCCCGTCCGGGCCTTCCGCTCCGTCGGAGGAACCCCCCGGTTTATCCGGGAGGCGTCCGGGGCCAAGGTCATCGACGCCGAGGGAAGGGAGTATATCGACTATGTCGCTTCCTGGGGCCCCATGATCCTGGGACACAGCCATCCCGAAGTGGTGGGGGCGATCCGGGAGGCGGCCGGCCGGGGAACCAGTTACGGGGCACCCACCGAGATCGAGATCGAGATGGCCAAAAGGATCGCCGACGCCTTTCCCGGAATCGAGATGGTCCGGA
>JBFMBA010000077.1:0-3104 GCA_040755475.1 Thermodesulfobacteriota bacterium | reverse complement strand
CGGCATGAACATCGGAAAAGCGGCGGGCGCCGGGATTGACGACCACCTCCACATCCACGTGGTGCCGCGCTGGGGAGGCGACACCAACTACATCAGCGTGATCGGCGGGGTTCGCGTCATTCCCGAGGATGTGATCGAAACCGCCCGTCTGCTCAGGCCCTTTTTTGACCCATTATACAGGGAGGTCTGCCGATGAAAGTCGTCTACACCGTGATTCTGGCGCTCTTCGTGATGTTCATCATCACCTTTTCGCTGGAGAACACAGAACCTGTGCAGCTGAAGTACTATGATCTCTTCGACCGGTGGCTTCCGGCTTACATGCTGATATTCATCGCCTTTCTGATCGGGGTGATTTTTACGGGCTTCATGGGGATTGTGGAGCGCTTCCGCCTCACCCGGACGATCAACCGCCTGAACAAGACCGTCCGGGAGCTGCGCCGCGAAGCGAAAGCGAACGAGATTCCGCCTTTTTTTGAACCGGCAGCAAAGACGCCGCCGTCCACCGAAGAACCCACGTCGTAAAAAAATTGGACAACGGGCGCCTGGTGTGCTAGAAGCGCGGACTCTTTTTTTCAGGGAACCGGTACATGAATTACGGCGGCATCGAAAAGGACTTCACACTGTACGATCAGGCGAGATTTGTCGTCCTTCCGGTACCCTACGATCTGACCTCGACCTATCAGTCGGGGTCACGGCGGGGTCCGGCGGCGATACTGGCCGCCTCGGCAAACATGGAGCTCTACGATGAGGAACTTCGCCGGGAGACCTATCGGGACGGCATCCATACCCTGGACGCTCTGGAGGCGGATGCCCGGGGGCCGGCAGAAATGATCCAGACCATCGGGCAGACCGTGGCAGGGATCGCGGCCGACGGCAAAATCCCGGTCATGCTCGGGGGGGAGCACAGCATTTCGCTGGGCGCGGTTCGGGCGATGAAGGAGTCCTTTCCGGAACTCATGGTCCTTCAGCTCGACGCCCACGCCGATCTACGCGGCACTTACCAGGGTACACCGTTCAGCCATGCCGCCGTGGCGCGCCGGATCGCGGACCTCTGCCCTCTCGTCCAGGCGGGCATTCGGAGCATGAGCACCGAGGAGGCCGAGTTTCTGTCCGCCGGTGCGGTAAAGAGCTATACGGCGGACTTCATCCTCGACGGCGGATCGTGGTGCGAGACGATCTGCAGCGACCTCCGCGGGGACGTCTATGTGACGGTCGATCTGGACGTCCTCGATCCGGCCTTCATGCCCGCCACCGGAACGCCGGAGCCGGGGGGACTCGCCTGGAGAGATCTGACCCGCCTGATCCGGGAAGTGGCAAAGAGCTGCAGGATCAGGGGGTTTGATGTCGTGGAGCTGGCGCCCATTCCAGGGGTCGTCGCGCCGGATTTTCTGGCCTCGAAGCTGGTCTACCGGATGATGGGTTATCTGGCGGCCGGAAGTGGTCCATCGTAAACCGCTGCCGCCCGCCGCGGCGCAGAAAAAGCACAACCGGACCGGAACCAGGCCGGTTAGAGGAGAAAACCATTGAGCATTTACGTTCCCAAAAAGATGTTTTTCACGAAAGGGGTCGGCATCCATCGGGAGGAGCTTCACTCCTTCGAACTGGCCCTCCGGGATGCCGGCATCGAAAAATGCAACCTGGTCCAGGTATCGAGCATCATGCCTCCCGGCTGTCAGGTCATCTCGCGGACCCGGGGGCTCAAGGAGCTGCATCCCGGCGCCATCACCTATTGCGTCCTGAGCCGATGCTGCAGCAATGAGCCGAGGCGGCTGCTGTCGGCCGCAATCGGCTGCGCCATCCCCGCCGACAAGCGGACATACGGCTACATCAGCGAACATCACGCCTTCGGCCAGACCCAGCGGCAGGCGGGGGATTATGCGGAGGACCTGGCGGCCGCCATGCTCGCCTCCACCCTCGGCATCGACTTCGATATCGACGAGAGCTGGGACGAGAAGAAGGAAATATTCAAGATCAGCGGCAAGATCGTCAGCACGCGGAACATCACGCAGTCCAGCATCGTCCAGTCGCACGGGTACACCACGGTAATCGCCGTCGCCGTTTTCGTCTTCTGATCTCTGCCGCCAACCCGACCATCCGCCGGGCGGGTCCGGGGGGCTGCAGCTCCTTTGCCGCCGGTCGGGGCTTCAGCCAGGTTGCCGCAACACCGCCTGCCAGGCGGCGCTTGCGGGATGCGCTCCCGGTCAGATGTCGATCAACCGTCACTCTCCGTTGGGGGAACGATGGTATCGAGCGGTCTGCAGACATCCTGGGGATACGTCGTTCCTCCTCTCCTTGGGTTCATCGTCCTGCTCGGTCTCGCCCTGATATCGGCCGTCAGAAGCGGACGGAAACGGACGAATCTCCTGTTCGCCGGCATATGCCTTCTCGGCGCGCTTCTCAACGGGGAGACGGCCCTCGTTTCCATTCTATCGGACGAGAGAGACGCCCTGCTGGCCGACCGGACGGTCCATTTCTTCTTCGTCTTCAGCGTGCCGCTCTACATTCGCTTCGTGCATGTCTTTCTGGGCATCAGGAGCAGACGGTGGCTGGAAATCGCCGCGCTGGCCTTCAGTCTCGCTTTTCTGACCATCATTCCCACGGACCTTTACATCAGCGGGTTCAACCACTATGCCTTCGGCCGAATCGCCCGCGCCGGGGCGCTCTTTCACCTCTTTTCCGCGACGGCCGTCGCCACGGTCCTCTACTGCCTGGTGATCCTGTACCGTGCCCTCCAGCGGACCGCCGACAATCTCGTTCGGAACCGGATCAAGTACATTTTCGGGGGGCTGGGTTTTTCCGCCCTTCTGCTCACCTGTTCGATCCTCCCGGTCAGCGGCTTCCCCGTCTACCCGCTGGGGAATTTTAGTTTCATCCCCGCCATTTTTCTCGCTTTCGGCGTGCTGAAATACGATCTGCTGGACATGGGCACCCTGATCCGCCGCGGGACGGGCTATATCGTTCTGACCGCTGTTCTGACGGCGCTGTACATCCTGATCATCTTTCTCTTCCATTCCCTCATTCTGAAGCGGGGCGCCGGCGACTCCTTCGTGCTCTCCCTCGTACTGGCGGCGATCATCGTGCTGCTTTTCAACCCCCTGCGGGAA
>JBFMBA010000076.1:0-3106 GCA_040755475.1 Thermodesulfobacteriota bacterium | reverse complement strand
TGGATGTCGAGGTCCTCGATGATGTCCGCCAGATCGGCGGGATGGAGCTGAGCCAGACGTTTCTGGGCCACCGTCAGCCGCAGAAGGTCCGGAGAGGACACGGGCTGGACGAATTTCCAGGAGATCAGGTGATCCGTCAGCGTGTAATCAAACAGGACACGGAAAAGGAAGCTGACCGGGCGCTCCAGCCCCACGCGCCTCATCAGGCCGTGAAATCCCACATCCACGTGGACCAGGTAGAGCGCCTGATGCGACTTGAGAAACTGCAGGTCGTTCACCCGGCGGATCTTCGCCCCGTCGGTATCCACCACCTGCTTGTCCAGGAGGGCGTCCTTGAGCAGCATCTCCCCCGCCCGGAGGGCCGGCTCCCGCAGATCCCCCGGCTGGAGCGGACGGGCAACGAGTCTTCCCTCCACTTCCGCCAGCGCGCGCCAGGGGAAAAGGACGGGGGCCCCGCCCGCGGCCGGGCGGAGGAGGATGTCCGTCACCGGCGGATAGGTCTCCCCGATCTTCCCCGCCATGTCGAGAATCCGGCCCAGGGGGCGTCCTTCGGAATCGAATATCCTCCGCCCCAGGAGTTCGCTGAAGTGCAAAAAATTCTGAGGTTCCTGGTGCATGTCCATGATCATGCCCTCCCGGTGCCTGTGGCTATAGCACCAATCATCGATATGTCAAAAGTTTTTTTAGAGCCTTACTTTTCGCCTTGACACTCTCCCGCGATTCGTTATAAAAGTCCACCCGTCACCAAGTGATGCAGACCCTTTTAACAGCATCCCGTGAGATGGCAAAGGGGCGGTTCATGCGTACCTGTCACAGTGTGAGAAACACAACGGGCCTTCTCTCTTCAGGGGAAGGCTTTTTTTTTGAACCGCAGGGAGAGGAAGCCGATGGAGCCCAATAAGGTCGTCATGGACGCGGAGGGGGTCGACCGTTCTCTGACCCGCATCGCCTACGAGATACTGGAAAAGAACAAGGGCGGGGACGAGCTGGTTCTTGTGGGTATCCGGACGGGGGGGGTTTTTCTCGCCGAGCGTCTGCGGAAAAAGATCTCCGCCATCGAGAAGCGGGAGATCCCGCTCGGGATCCTCGACATCACCCTGTACCGCGACGACCTTTCCGGCTCCCACCGGAAGCCGAGGCTGGGAAAAACGGAGATACCCTTCCTGCTGGACGGCAGAAAGGTGATCCTCGTGGATGATGTCCTCTTTACCGGCCGCACCATCCGGGCGGCCATGGATGCCCTGATCGACTTCGGCAGGCCGAAATCGATCCAGCTGGCGGTCCTGATCGACCGAGGTCACCGGGAGCTTCCCATTCGCGCCGATTTCGTCGGGAAAAATCTTCCCTCGTCGCTGTGGCAGGCGGTCAGCGTCAACCTGACCGAAAAAAACGGCAAGGATGAGGTGATCATCGGGGAAAACGCGTAGCCCCTCACCTTGCGTCCGCGGAATGCCCTGCGGCCGCGAACCCCATGCGAGGTTGAACCATGAAGCTGAGCGGCAAAGACATCCTCGGTATCCGGGATCTCTCCGTGGAGGAGATCACCCTGATTCTCGACACGGCGGAATCCTTCCTGGAAGTCTCCACCCGGGAGATCAAGAAGGTCCCCACGCTCCGCGGGAAAAGCGTGATCAACCTCTTTTACGAGGCGAGCACCCGGACGCGCACCTCCTTCGAAATCGCCGCAAAGCGCCTGAGCGCCGACGCGATCAACATCTCCGCCTCGACCAGCAGCGTGGTCAAGGGGGAGACCCTGATCGACACGGCGAAAAACCTCGAGGCCATGAACCCGGACCTCATCGTGATCCGCCACAGCGCGGCCGGCGCCCCCCATATGCTCGCCTCGCTGCTCCGGCAGCCGATCATCAACGCCGGGGACGGGGCCCACGAGCACCCCACCCAGGCCCTTCTGGACATGCTGACGATCCGCACCAGGAAGGGGCGGATCGCGGGTCTGAAGGTGGCCATCGTGGGTGACATTTCCCACAGCCGGGTCGCCCGGTCCAATATCTACGCACTGACCAAGATGGGGGCCGGCGTCTTCGTGGCGGGTCCGGCGACCATGCTCCCCCGCCACATCGAGCGGCTGGGGGTCGTGGCGCACAGCCGCATCGAGGCGGCGATCGCCGATGCGGACGTGGTGATGATGCTGCGCATCCAGACCGAGCGGGAGAAGCAGAACCTCTTCCCCTCGCTGCGCGAATACGCCCAGTACTTTTCCCTCAACCGCAGGAACATCGGGCTGGCCCGCGAAGACTGCATCGTCATGCATCCGGGTCCCTTGAACCGCGGCATCGAGATCTCCCCCGACATCGCCGACGGACCCCTTTCGGTCATCCTCGACCAGGTCACCAACGGCGTGGCCGTGCGGATGGCGCTGCTCTATCTGCTCACAGGAGGCGGTAATCCATGACTCTATTGCTCAAAGGCGGCAGGGTCGTCGACCCATCCCGGAATCTGGACGGCGAGGCCGATCTGCTGATCCAGGACGGAAAAATCGTTCACTGCGGGAGGAAACCGCCGAAAGGGAAAGCGTCCGCCGCAGACCAGGTGCTGGACTGCCGGGGCAAATGGATCGTCCCGGGCCTGATCGATATGCACACCCACCTGCGGGAGCCCGGATTCGAGTACAAGGAGACCATCGCCTCGGGCAGCGAGGCTGCCGTCGCGGGCGGCTTTACCTCCGTCGCCTGCATGCCCAACACGAATCCGGTGAACGACAGCCGGTCCGTCACCGAGTTCATCCGGAGAAAGGCGGCGGAATGCGGCATCGCGAACATCTACCCGATCGCGGCGATCACCGTGAGGTCGGAGGGCGCCCAGCTGTCCGAATTCTGGGATCTGAAGGACGCGGGCGCCGTCGGTTTCTCCGATGACGGCCGGCCGGTCATGAACGCCGCCCTGATGCGCAGGGCGCTGGAATACGCCTCCTCGCTGGATATGCCCGTCATCGTCCACTGCGAGGACAAGAACCTCTCGGCCAACGGTGTGATGCACGAGGGGGTCGTGGCGACCGAGCTGGGCCTGTCCGGCATTCCGGCAGTTGCCGAAGACGTCATGGTCGCCCGGGATCTGCTGCTGGCCGAATTCACCGCCGCGGCCGTCC
>JBFMBA010000075.1:0-4500 GCA_040755475.1 Thermodesulfobacteriota bacterium | reverse complement strand
CAAAGGGCGACATAAGGAGCAATCATGGAGAATCTCATCGAACGCTGGCTGAATGACCCGGTTGCGCGAAAAATCGTTTTTGCACTGCTCGGGATTCTGATCATCTATGGCCTTGTGCGGTTGATGCAAAAGTGGTCGAACCGCGTGGTCGAGCAGCCGGATACCCGCTATCGACTGCGTAAATTCTTTACCTTTCTTGGATACGTGATAGGCATTTTCCTGCTGGCGAACATCTTCAGCGACCGCCTGGGCCAGTTGACGTTGATGTTCGGCGTCATCGGCGCCGGCATCGCCTTTGCCCTGCAGGAGGTGATTATCAGTATCGCCGGCTGGATCGCTCTGTCCTTTGGTAATTTCTACAAGATCGGCGACCGGGTTCAGCTTGGGGGGATCACCGGAGATGTCATCGACATGGGGGTGCTGCGCACCACCCTCATGGAAACAGGGCAGTGGATCAGGGGTGATGTGTACAACGGCCGGATCGTCCGGGTTGCCAACAGCTTTGTGTTCAAGGAACCGGTCTTCAACTATTCCGCCGATTTCCCCTTTCTCTGGGATGAGATCACCATTCCGGTTCACTCCAGATGCGACCATCGGCTGGTGAAGGATACCCTCATGCGGATCGCCCGGGAAATCACAGGCGACTACGCGGACTTCGCAAAAGAACAGTGGAATGCCATGATGGACCACTACCGGATCGAGCCGGCTTCCCTCGACCCCCAGGTTATCCTGGTCCTCACCGACAAGTGGATGCAGTTCACCGTCCGCTTCATCGTGGATTACAGGAAGCGGGGATCGACCAAAACCGTGATGTACGAGAAAATCCTGGATGCCTTTGCGCAATCGGCGGGACGGCTGGAAATAGCCTCCTCGTCTCAGGACATAGGCAGAGTTCCGGTGATCGACGTCCGGGTTTCCGGCGGGAAAGATACGGCATGACGGGTGCGGGAGCCGTTCGGCCGGGCCGCCCGCAGAGCCGCGGCGGCGGTCGCCGCCCCCCGGGGGACAGGGGCTGCGGCTTCAAACCGGACATCGCACCCGGGAAAATCCCGGGGGCATTCACATCGCACGGCGCGGCAGGCCGAAAGGGGGAGGTAACGAAATGACCATCGGTTGGGGGATTGTCAGTACCGGCTCGCATGTGGACAAAAAAATTGTGCCGGCGATGAAAACGGCCTCATCGACGCATATCGCCGCGGTTTGCAGCCGCGACGCACAGAACGCGCGCGCCTTCGCCGAAAGGCACGGCATCCCCGGCGTCTACGACACCATGGAGGGGATGCTGCGGGACCCGCAGGTGCACGCCCTTTTTGTCTCGTCGCCGAATTTTCTACACGCGCCGCACACGCTGGCGGCCATCCGGGCCGGCAGGCATGTGCTGGTGGAAAAGCCCATGGCCGTAACCGTTGAAGAGGCGGTGGAGATGGTCCGCGGCGCCCGGGAGCACGGCGTCCGGCTGGGGGTGGGGTTTCATCTGCGGCACCATCCGGGACACCGCAAGGCGGGCGAATGGATCCGGCAGGGTGCGCTCGGCACCCTCTCCATGATTCAGGGGCAGTGGTGCTTCGGCCGGCGCAAGGTGGTTGATCCGCCTCCCCGGGACGGCAACAGCGCCTGGTGGAACGATCCGGCGATGATGGGCATGGCCTCGACGCTGATGGGGACGGGCGTGCACGTAATCGACCTGCTCCATTTCCTGACGGGCCGCCCGATCGTCGAAGTCGCCGCCATTACCGACGGGCAGACCCCGGAACGTCCGCTCGAGCAGGCAGCCGCGGTTGCCGTTCGTTTCGAGGACAACATCATCGGTACGATTTGTGCCGGGCGCCGAATGCCGGACAGCGAAAACGATGTGATGGTCTACGGGAGCCACGGCCGCATCGCGTTGCGGGATACCTTGTGGGAGTCTTTCGGCGGCCGGCTCGAGATGACCAGCGAATCCGGCGACAGGGACGAGGTGTTCCAGGGTGATGCTCTGACGCTGTACCGCAATGAAATCGAGGCGTTCAACCGGGCGATCGAAAGCGGGGGGCCCTTCGACGCATCCGGGGAGGATGGCCTGCATTCCGTCCGCGTGCTCCTGGCGATCGTGGAGTCGGCCAGAACCGGCCGGACCGTCCGGGTCGATGCGGTCCGCATATGATCCGCGGTGCAGTGCCGTTCACATCCCGCATTGCTGCAGAGAGCGCGTTGTACAGCCTGAACAACCCGTTCCATACGCTCGCTGGACATTTTTCGACCCTGCACCTCCTCGCTTCGCTCAACGGGAAAATTAGGAAAATTAGGGACAAGGAAAATTAGGGAAAATTAGGGACAGCTCCCGATTTTCCCCGGAAAATCGGGAGCTGTCTCCATTTTCCGGGAGCTGTCTCCATTTTCCCCCCCATTTTCCCGTAAGTCGCTGCGCTGCGTCGGCAGGGACCCCGAAAAATCTCCAATGCGTGCTTCCGGAACAGGTTGTTCACTGCTCTCATGAACCTGCTCCCCGTCGGTATGCCTGGACCCCGTGGGCTGGCGGGCTTATGCATACTTCTCCTGGCGGTACTGGGCCATCCGGACCTGGGGGTCCAGATCGCGCTTCCGCAGGCGGATGCTCTCCGGAGTCACCTCGACGAACTCGTCCTCGGCGATGAACTCGATGCACTGATCGAGCGACATGGGCCGCGCGGGCCTGAGGATCACCGTCTGGTCCGACGTGGAGCTGCGCATGTTGGTCAGCTTCTTTTCCTTGACGATGTTCACGTTCAGGTCCGAGGCGCGGTTCCGCTCGCCCACCACCATCCCCCCGTACACTTCCGTCCCCGGGGCGACGATCAGCTCGCCCCGGTCCGCCATGGCGTGGGCGGCATAGGCGGTGACCTTTCCCGGCCGGTCCGCCACGAGCGCCCCCGTCACGCGCTGCGGGATCGCGCCGAACCAGGGCTCGTATCCCTCGAACAGGGTGTTCATCACGCCGGAGCCTTTCGTGTCCGTCAGGAAATGGCTCCGGAAACCGATGAGGCCGCGCGCCGGTATGATGAACTCCATGTTCGCCCGGCCGCTCCCCTTGTTCACCAGGTTGAGCATGCGCCCCTTTCTCGCGGCGAGCTTTTCCGTCAGGACGCCCACGAATGTCTCGGGGATGTCCAGGAACAGGCGCTCGACCGGTTCGAGAATGGCTTCTCCCTCCGCCTTTGTGATGACGTGGGGCTTGGACACCATGAACTCGAACCCCTCCCGCCGCATCGTCTCGATGAGGATCGCCATCTGCAATTCACCGCGCCCGCAGACCTCGAAGGCGTCGGCCCGCTCCGTCGGCTTCACCCGGAGCGCCACGTTGCGCAGGATCTCCCGCTCGAGGCGGTCGCGGATATGGCGGGAGGTGAGATACTTGCCCTCCCGTCCCGCCATCGGGCCGCTGTTCACGAAGAAAAGCATCGAGACCGTCGGTTCGTCCACCCGGATCCGCGGCAGGGGGTGCGGGTTTTCCAGGGAGGAGATCGTATCGCCGATGTTCAGGTTCGCAACGCCCGAAAAGGCCACGATATCCCCTGCCTCGACCCGCTCCACCGGGATCTTCTTGAGGCCCGCAAAGGTATAGAGCGCGGTAAACCGGATCCCCGGGGTGAGCGCCTTCTCGCCGCAGAGGCTGTACGGCTGGCGCATCTCCAGAACGCCGTTCATCAGCCGCCCGACGGCGATCTGCCCCACGTAGGGGTCGTAGTCGAGATTCGTGACGAGGAATTGCGGGACGCCCCTGTCGTCTCCCTCGGGCCCGGGGATCGTCGCCAGAATCGTTTCGAAGAGCGGCCCCAGGTCCGCCGATGCGTCACCGGGCTTCCGGTGGGCCACGCCGCGCTTGGCGTTCGTGTAGAGGACGGGGAACTCGATCTGCTCCTCGGTCGCGTCGAGGTCGATGAACAGGTCGTAGACCTCGTTGATCACCTCATCGATGCGTGCATCGGCCCGGTCGATCTTGTTGATGACCAGGACGATGGGGATCCGCCGGGCGAGGGCCTTCTTCAGGACGAAGCGCGTCTGGGGGAGCGGCCCTTCGCTCGCATCGACCAGGAGTATCGCCCCGTCCACCAGGTTCAGGCTCCGCTCGACCTCACCGCCGAAATCGGCGTGGCCCGGGGTGTCGACGATGTTGATCTTCACATCGCCGCAGCGGATCGCCGTGTTCTTGGCCATGATCGTGATGCCCCGCTCCTTCTCCAGATCGAGGGAGTCCATCACCCGTTCCTCGATGACCTGATGGTCGTTGAAGGTTCCGGTCTGTTTGAGCATGCAGTCCACGAGCGTTGTCTTGCCGTGGTCCACATGGGAGATGATGGCGATGTTCCGTATATTCTGTTTGCGCATGCCTTGTTGACCCGTCACTGTGCCAGCCCGCTTTCACCGCTGCGTTTCCGTGACCGGTTGGGTCTGCGCCGGGGACGTTTCTTCTTGGCGCCGGGACTCTCCGGCCGCTTCTCCGCCGGCTCCTCTGCTGCCTCTTCAAGGACCTCCCCCGAAGGC
>JBFMBA010000074.1:0-4339 GCA_040755475.1 Thermodesulfobacteriota bacterium | reverse complement strand
CATCCTCATGGGGTTCCGCTGCACCGGCAAGTCATCCGCCGGCCGGCGCCTGGCGCAGCGCCTGCGGCTCCCCTTTTACGACACCGACGCGCTCGTCGAGCGGCAGTCCGGGCGCACGATCCCGCAAATCGTGGCCGAGCAGGGGTGGCAGGCTTTCCGCGAGGCGGAGTGTGCCGTGATCGGCGGACTGGCCCAGGGCGAACCATGCGTCATCGCCCTGGGGGGCGGCGCCGTCCTCGATGCCCGAAACGTGGAATGCCTCGGGCAGGACAGTTTTTTTGTCTGGCTCTTCGCCGCTCCCGAGGCGATCGCCGCGCGGATGGAGCAGGACGCCACGGGAGGCGCCCGGCGGCCCGCCCTGACGGACGACACGAGCGTCGGCGAAATCGAGCGCATCATGGCGAAGCGGGAGCCGACCTACAGGCGCCTGGCCGATCTGGCGGTGGACACGACGCGGATCGGAACGGAAATAGTTGTCGAGGAGATCCTCGGCGGCCTGCCGGAGCAGATGCGACGCAACGACAAGACCATGCAGGGAAGGGAGGCATGACGATGCCCGGAAATATCATCGGCGTTCTGTTCCAGGTCACCACCTGGGGAGAGTCCCACGGACCGGCGACCGGGGCGGTGATCGACGGCTGCCCTCCCGGAATCGAACTTTCCGTAGCCGACATCCAGGCGGACCTGGACCGGCGGAGGCCCGGCACACTCCCGTCGGCCAGCACCCGGAGCGAGGCGGACCGGGTCGAGATCCTCTCCGGCGTTTTCGAGGGGAAGACTACGGGCACCCCGATTTCGCTCCTGATCCCCAACCGCGACGCCCGAAGCGACGCCTACGACGACCTGCGCGATCTGTACCGCCCGGGACACGGCGATTTCACCTACCAGGCCAAATACGGGATCCGCGATCACCGGGGCGGCGGCCGCGCTTCCGGCCGGGAGACCGCAGGGCGGGTGGCCGCCGGTGCCGTGGCACGCAAGGTCATCGTCCGGGCCGGGATGACCGTCGAAGCCTGGACCCGAGAGCTGGGCGGCATCGCGATTCGCCGTTTCGTGCCGGGCGCGGCGCAGGCCAGCCCTCTGCGCTGCCCCGATCCGGAAGCGGAGCAGGAGATGACCCTGCGGCTCGAAGCAGCGCGCGCCGCGGGCGACACCCTCGGAGGCATCGTCGAGATCGTGGTCGACGGCTGCCCGCCGGGTCTGGGTGATCCGGTTTTCGGAAAGATCGATGCCGATTTCGCAGCGGCCCTCATGGGTCTCGGGACCGTGAAGGGGGTGGAGATCGGCGCGGGCTTCGCCGCCGCCCGGATGACCGGATCGGCGTGCAACGACCCCATCGGTCCGGCAGGTTTCCAGACGAACCACGCCGGGGGAATCCTGGCGGGGATCACCAACGGCGCCCCCATCGTCATTCGGGCGGCGTGCAAGCCCATCGCCTCGATCGCCCGCCCGCAGGAAACGATCGACGTTCACGGCCGCCCCGCCCTTGTCACGGTAGGCGGCAGGCACGACGTATCGGTCATCCCCAGGATCGTCCCGGTCTGCGAAGCGATGGTCGCGATCGTCCTGGCGGACCATCTGATGCGTCAGCGGGCGATCAGGTCATGACGGCTTCGGAAAAAGCTCCATATGCGGCGTTTCGCTTCATTCATCGTCGCTGCGACGTACGAAAAAGTACGCCTCGCTCCTCGAAATTCGCGCGCCTTGCCTCTGGAACTTTTTGCGAAGCCGTTCGTAGATTGATATTTCTACCGGATATTACGAAAGGCTTGCGATGAACCGCTTTGAGATCGGCATGATCGGCGGCACGGGAGGAATCGGCAGATGGTTCGTCCCGTTTTTCGAGGCGGCGGGATACCCCGTGCACAGGGTGGGAAGGAAGGAAGGGATGACCCTGCCCGAGCTCGCGGCCCGGTGCCGGGTCGTCATCGTTTCCGTCCCCATCGCGGCAACCCTGGAGGTCATACGGCGCGTGGGACCGCATCTGCCCCCCGACTCGCTCCTGATGGACTTCACGTCGCTCAAGGAAGAGCCGGTCCGGGAAATGCTGAAGTTCACGGCCGCCGAGGTCGTCGGCTGCCACCCCCTCTTCGGCCCGGACTGCCCTTCCCTGGCCGGCCAGAACATTATCCTGTGCCCGGCGCGGGGGGACCGGTGGCTTGAGCGATTCAAGGCCATCTTCCTGGAGGGAGGCGCCCGCGTCACGGTGGCCACACCCGGGGAGCACGACCGGATGATGGCCTTCGTCCAGGGGATGACCCATCTGGACACGATTCTCGCCGGGCTGACACTGCGGGATGCCGGCATCACGGATGCGACGCTCGACGCCTTTTCAACCCCCGTCTTCCGTACCAAGCGGGCGATCTTTGAAAAGGTCTTCGGCAACCGTCCCGAGCTCTATGCAGGGCTCCTGAGCGGAAACTCGAACATGCGGGGAATCCTGGAGGTCTATGAAAAGAACCTCGATGTCCTCAAGGCGCTGATCCTCAGCGGGGACGCCGAAGGCCTGGCCGCATTCATGAAAAAGACCCCTTAGCCGGCCGGGCACCCTGCTGCGCAACCAGAGCTTCACTGCCGGCTGCGCTAAAGGGATATCGGCTGAGGAGGGCGGAGATGGCGGGATGCCGGACAAAGCAGATACAACCACTGAGCGCCTGGAAAGTCTCCTGCGTGACCTCACGAGCAGAAAGCCGGTATCGCAGGCCGTCGTCGCCGTCGAGACCGGCGACCGGTCGTTTCGATGGGTCGGCACCGATGGCGTGACCGCCTCCGGTGGCCGGCTCGCCGAGAACACACCGTTCTTCATCGCGAGCATCGACAAGCTGTACAATGCGACCGTCACGATGATGCTGAACGAGGCCGGCCTGCTTGACCTCGACGAGCCGGTCAGCACCTACCTTCCGGCATCCATCACATGCGGGCTGCACCGGCACCGGGGGCACGATCTCTCCGGAATGATCACGGTCAGGCATCTTCTGACGCATACGTCCGGACTCGCGGATTGGCTCGAGGATGATCCGAAGGGCGGTCCCAGCCTGATCGAGCGCATCCTCAAGGAGGGGGACAGGGCGCTTGCCATCGAGGAGCTGGCGGCTTACGTGCGTGACAGCCTCAGGCCGCACTTCCCTCCCCAGGATCTGACCGGGAAGCGTCCGAAGGCGCGCTACTCCGACACGAACTTCATGCTGGTCATGGCCGTCATCGAAGCGGTAACCGGGCAGCCGCTGCACGAGGTTCACCGGAAGATGCTCTACGAGCCCCTGGGGCTGCCACAGACATACTTTCCCGGCCTCAGCAGGCCCGTGCAGCCGACCACGGATCCGATGCCCCTGCGCGCGAGCGGTGAACCGCTTGACATCCCGCTGCTGATCGAATCGGTGAGGGGAATCTACAGTACCGCAGCCGACCTGATCCGATTCCTGCGCGGACTCATGAGCGGCGAGGTATTCCGGAACCCGGAGACCCTCGGTGCCATGCAGGGAAGCTGGCACCGGTTCGGCTTCCCGCTCGATCGCGCCGCACTGCGCTCCCCCGGCTGGCCCATCGAGTACGGGATCGGACTGATGCGTTTCCGTTTGCCCCGGGTCCTGACGCCAACCGCACCCATGCCGCCGGTGCTCGGTCATACGGGTTCGACGGGCTGCTGGCTGTTCTACTGCCCCGAGCTCGACGCGTTTCTCGCCGGCAGCGTGGACGAGGTGACCGCGGGTTCCGTACCCTTCAGGACCATCCCCAGGATCCTGCGCATTCTTCGCACATCGGAGTGGGCGACCCGCAGGTAACCGATACGGGACCGCGATCTCCGTCAGAAGCGCATGTCGGTGCAATGGAAATTCGAATAACGCTTGCAATGAGCCCAAATGATCGTTAGGGTAACACCCTGCCCGGGCCGGCCCACGGCTGCCGAGACCGGCTAATCACATGATCGAAATGGAGGAAAGCCCCATGAACGCGGCCAAAACCGTCAAGACCATTTGCGCACTCTGTACAGACCATTGCGGAATCGATGTCCAGGTTCAGGACGGGAAGGTGACCAGAGTCACGGGAATGCACGAACACCCCTTTCATCACCTGTGCGTGAAACCGCAGGCCCTTCCGGAGCTGGTCTATTCGAAGGACCGGGTAACGACCCCGCTTGTCAAGAGAAATGGCGCCTTCGAGGAGATTTCCTGGGAGGATGCCTTCGACATGATCGCGGAGAAGCTCACGACAATCAAAGACCGGTATGGCGCCAAGGCGATCGTCCCCTTCTGCGGAAACGGGTTTTCCTGCCGCTCCAGCGGACGGATCATCAAGCTCTTCGCGGATCTTCTGGGGACCCCCAATTACATCACCGGAG
>JBFMBA010000073.1:0-6173 GCA_040755475.1 Thermodesulfobacteriota bacterium | reverse complement strand
CATCAAGCCCTGCATCAGGATCGTCAACATCTCCAAGCCGATTCTGATGGCCTCGATCATGGCCCTGGTCACGGTGGGCTGCTATGCCATCAACAACAATATCAACGACGTCTGGATCGCGCTCATCCTGGGAGTATTCGGGTATCTGATGCGAAAGTATGATTTTTCGCCTTCCGCCATGGTTCTGGCCATGATCCTGGGCTTCATGGTCGAGACGTCGCTGCGGCGCTCGCTGGTGATCTCCTACGGGAGCCTCTCCTGTTTTTACACCCGTCCGATCGCCCTGGCCTTGATCGTTCTGGCGCTGATCACGCTCATCTACCCGATCATCCGGTCGATCCGGGAGGACTGGAAGGACCGCAGAACATCGGATCATCCTTAGAGGCAGCCTCCCCCGCCGGCTCGGCCGTGGGGAGAGGAACGTCACGTGACGGGCAGCGCCTCCCGCAAGCCCCGCCTCGCAGGAGGGTTTGAGGAGCCTATCGGAAAGAACACTCCCGTAACGGGAAGCCCCATCCTGTGGGTAGGGCATCGGAGAGGCGGCCCGTCCGGCGAGGGCCCGCTGAGTGAATCACCGCTTTCGGTGACGGTCGTTCATGGGCAAGACGCTTTTCAAAAAAATTCTTCACCGGCAGGGCGTGCGCGCTGAAGAGGATGCTCTGGTCATCCACCCGGACCAGGTGCTCACCCACGACTCCACCGGAACCCTGGTCTTCCTGCAGCTCGAGGCGATCGGCCTCAAGCGGGTCAAGCCCTTTACCGTGGTCTATATCGACCACAACCTGCTGCAGGTGGGGTTCCGCAACGCCGACGACCATCTCTACCTCAGAGGGGCGGCGCGCCGGTTCGGGGTGGTCTATTCCAGGGCCGGCAGCGGCATCTGTCACCAGGTGCACCTGGAAAATTTCGCCCGGCCGGGGTCGATCCTGCTGGGTTCCGACAGCCACACACCGACGGCCGGTGCCCTCGGCATGCTGGCCGTCGGCGCGGGGGGGCTCGATGTGGCCGCGGCCATGGCGGGCGAGCCTTTTCACCTGCCCATGCCGAAGGTCGTCGGGGTCCGTCTCCGGGGGCGTCTCGGGGCCTGGTCGTCGGGCAAGGACGTGATACTGCATCTTTTGGGATCCGTCGGCGTCATGGGCGGCGCGGGAAGGGTTTTTGAGTATGGGGGCCCCGGCGTGGAGACGCTGAGCGTTTTCGAACGGGCCACGATCTGCAACATGGGCGCCGAGACCGGCGCCACCACGTCCCTTTTCCCGAGCGACGGGCAGGCCCGGTCCTATCTGCGCAGTTTCGGCCGCGCCGAGGACTGGATCGAACTTGGCGCCGATGCCGATGCCCGGTACGACGAGACGATCGATGTGGACCTGTCGTCCATCGAGCCGCTCATCGCGCTCCCCCACAGTCCGGATCGCGTCCGCCGCGTTTCCGAGGTGGAGGGGCTCCCCATCGGCCAGGTCGGCATCGGCAGCTGCACCAACTCCTCGTACCGGGACCTGATGGTCACGGCCGCGGTATTCGAAGGCCGGAGCGTGCCCGGCGATGTGGACGTGGTGGTCACGCCCGGTTCCCGGCGGACACTGGCCCGCTTCGCCGCCGACGGTGGTTGGAAGAGTCTGATCGAGGCGGGCGTCAGGGTTCTTGAAAACACCTGCGGCCCCTGCAACGGGATCGGACAGTCGCCCGCATCCAGCGGCGTGTCCATCAGGACCTACAACCGGAATTTCAAGGGGCGTTCGGGTACGATCGACGCGCAGGTGTATCTGGCCAGTCCGGAAACGGCGGCAGTTTCGGCGCTCTTCGGCCGGATCACCGATCCGCGGCGATTCGGCCGCTATCCGGAGATCCCGCTTCCCGATGCGTTTCCGCAATTCCCGAACATGTTTCTCCTGCCGGGCGACGATTCCGAAGCGGTCGAAATCATCAGGGGTCCGAACATCAAACCGATTCCCCTGGGCACACCCCTGCCGGATCGCCTGGAATGTCCCGTGGCGCTGAAACTGGGCGATGGCGTCACGACGGATCACATCCTCCCCGGCGGCGCGCAGATGCTCGCGCTGCGCTCGAACATCCCGGCCTCGGTTTCCCGTCTGTTCGAGCGTGTCGATCCGGATTTCGTGGGGCGCGTGGGCTCGCTTCCCCGACACTGGGCGGTGGTCGCCGGGGACAATTACGGCCAGGGCTCGTCCCGCGAACATGCCGTCATGGTGCCCATGTCCGTGGGGATGAAGGTGGTCATCGCCAAGTCCTTCGCCCGGATCTACCGGCGGAACATGATCAACAGCGGCGTCGTTCCGCTGGTGTTTCTGCATGTCGCCGATTACGGGTCCATTCAGAAGGGCGATCTGCTGATCATCGACCGGTTGTTCGAACAGGTTCGAAAGGATCGGGTGGTGGTCGAAAACCGGTCGAGGGGAAACGCGTTCGAGACCGTTTTCGATCTCACCCCCCGGGAGCGCGACCTGCTGCTCAAGGGCGGCCTGCTCGGCAGCCTGCGGGCGGAACGCTAGGGGCGTGCAACGTGGACATCATGATCCCTCCTGAAGCTGGATATTTTTCGACCCTGCATCTCCTCGCTTCGCTGCAAAGACGAAACTCGCGCTTCGCGCTCAGACAGTCGTCTTTGCGGGCGCTGCGCTGCGGAGGCAGGGGGGCCCGAAAAATCTCCCATGCGTTCATCCGGGACATGATTTCCAGGTTGTGCGCGGAACTCTGAGGGGGCGCCATGATGCATATCGCGAGCGGCGGGGAAGCCTCCGGTGCGAAGAAGGAAGCCGATGCGGTGACCGACCGGCTCGCCGGGTTTTTTGCAGGGACCCCCTATGATGCGATCCCCGCCTCGGCGATCCATGAGGCCCGGAGGGCCATCGTCGACGGCCTGGGTGTCGGCCTGGGCGGCGCCGACGACCCTTCCGCCGCGATCCTGATGAACTACTGCCGGGCCATCGACGGACGGGGGGAGGCGCAGGTATGGGGGCGGCCGGAGCGCCTTCCCGCCGAACTGGCCGCCCTGGTCAACGGGCAGCAGGCGCACGTGCTGGACTTCGACGACACCTTCATGACACCCGAGACGAACCTCCATGCGACGGCACCACTGCTTCCGGCGCTGCTGGCCGTGGCCGAAACCCGACACCTCGGCGGGAAGGCAGTTCTGAGGGCTTTCGTCCTGGGCTTCGAAGCGGCGGCCCGCCTGGCACAGGCCATGGGGCGCGCCCATTACAGCGCGGGCTGGCATGTGACGGCGACGATGGGCCCCGTGGGCGCGGCGGTAGGTGTCGGCGTCCTGATCGGACTCGACCGTGTGAAACTCCGCAACGCCATCGGCATCGCCATCACCCACAGCGGCGGTGTGACGGCCATGCACGGCTCCATGTGCAAGTCCTACCACGCCGGCAAGGGCGCAGAGCTGGGGCTCCGCTCGGCGCTGCTGGCGGAACTCGGCTTCAACAGCGCGCCCGAGCCGATCACCGATCCGAAGGGGTACCTGAACGTCGCCGCCGGCGACCGGGCCGTTTCCCGGTTGACGGACCGCCTGGGCGAGCGCTATCTGATCCTCGAGAACGGCTACAAGCCCTATGCCAGCGGTGTGCTGACCCACGCGCTGATCGATGCGATGGCTGCCCTGAAGCGGGAAGGGGTGGAGGGTGACCAGGTGGAGAAGATCGAAGCCCGCGTCAATCCCTTCGTCCTGCAGGCGACCGGACGGACCGAGCCTCAAACGGGTCTCGAGGGGAAGTTCAGCGCTTACCACTGCGCCGCCGTCGCCCTGCTGGACGGTGCGGCCGGCAAACCCCAGTTTACCGATGCCCGCGTCCTCGATCCGCGGGTGGTCGCCCTGCGCCGCAAGGTGACCTTCCAGCCGGATGAGGCGTTTCGGAAATCAGAATGCCGCGTCGCTCTCACCCTTGCCGGCGGCGACAGGCGTGAAAAATACATCCCCCACGCCGGCGGGACGGCCGAAAATCCGCTGTCCGATGAGGGACTGGCCGGGAAGTTTGCCGATCTGGCCGCACCGCTCATCGGCGATCACGCCGGCCGGGTTCTCGAACTGATCGGGTCGCTGGAGCGTCTGGACGACACGTCTCGGCTGACCGGGCTCCTGGCCGGGTAGCGTCTCGCTCCGAGCAACGCCAGGGCTATGCGGTGGGACGTCTCCCGCCCGAAGGCCTGATGGCTCCATCGGGATCACCGCTCATCCCCGTGATAAAAACGCTTTGCCGGTCGCTGCGCCGCCCTCCGCCGGTTATCCGGTTTTCGATCCGATCGAATATCCGCCGTCGACGATCAGGTACTGCCCGGTGACGAACGAGGCGTCGGCGCCAGCCATGAAGTGGATGACCGCCGCGATCTCCTCGGGCTCCCCCGGCCTGCCGAGCAGGCCATAGCCCTTCTGGCGCTCCCTGAGCGCCTCCGGGGAAACGCCCTTGGCCGCGGCCTTCCGGAAATGGAAGTCCGTCAATGTGAGCGAGGGGCAGACGGCGTTGACGCGGATGCCGTCCTTTCCGTGGGTGGCGGCCAGGCTCCGGGTCAGGCTCAGCACACCGAACTTGGTGGCGTCGTACAGGGGCATGTCCGTGCGTCCCGTCAGGGCGGTCGTCGATCCGATCAGGACGATCGCCCCGGACTTCTGCTCGATCATCCGGGGGAGGACCGCCTTGCAGGAAAAACTGACCCCCTTCAGGTTGACGGCCAGTATGGTATCCCAGTCGTCGCCGGTGGATTCGAGCACGGTGCCGAACACCCGGACGCCCGCATTGGCGACGAGTACGTCGATTCGCCCGTAGGTTTCGCAGGCCGCTTCGGCGAAACGACGGCATTGATCCTCGAGCGCCACATCGGCGTGGACGAACAGGGCCTCGGCACCGCTGGACTTCAGCAGATCTACCGTCGCCCGGCCGTCGTCAACGGTCCTGTCCACGGCGACGACGCGGTAGCCTTCCCGGGCGAAGCGGACCGCGCAGGCGCGGCCGATCCCGGCACCGGCCCCCGTGATGATCACCACTCTCGACTCATGATTCATGGCTCTCTGGCTCCTTTCACTGGTCAAAGCGGGCGCTCCCGCGAGCCGGTGCGACCGGTGGGCGGAGTGTAAGGTCAATGCCGCTGCCTGTCAAGACAATTGACGGACAATGAACAAAGGCAATCGAGAACAAACCATTCTATAATGCCCTGCACTGCAAAGTCATCCACAGGTAAAAGGCGGCGTAACTGCGCCATCCTCTCCAGTTCCCGGCGATCCCGCGCAATGTCTTCTCCGACGGCCGCTGCGGCATGCCCCACAGTTCCTGCACCGCGGCCTGCAGCCCCAGATCGCCGGCGGCAAATATGTCGGACCGGCCCAGGCCGCGCATCAGCGCGATTTCAGCCGTCCAGCGGCCCACGCCCCTGATCCGGCAGAGTCGCGCGATCGCGTCCTCATCGGAGAGTGTGGCGAACACCGCAAGGTCGAGATCGCCCGCCGCCGCGCACTCGGCGATCTCGCGCAGGTAAGCCGATTTTTGCCGGGAGACGCCCTGCGCGCGGAGCGCCGATTCATCCGCGGTCAGGATCTGCCGCGGGGTGGGATAGAGATAATAGGTGTCCATGCCCGGGGCGGCGCCCGCCTCGATCCCCGTTCCCATGTTCCGTATCAGCCGCCGCCGCACGGCCTGGGCCGAGGGAACGCTGACCTGCTGGCCGATGACTGTCACCAGGAGGGCCTCGTACAGGTCCGCCGCCCGCACCACCCGCAGCGGCCCGAACCGCGCCAGGAGGGGGGCCATGTGGGGGTCGGAGGCGATGGCCTCGTAGGGCTCTTCGGCATTACCGTCCAGACCCCACAGGAAACGGGCCTGCGCCGCGAGGCTCTCGAGCAGATCGACCCCGGACCGCCCCGGCCGCCGGCCGAGCGCCTGGCGGGAAACGAGCCGGACCTTCATCGTGCCGGTCTGCGACAGGTCGAACTCCGCCACGACGGGAGTGCCGTCGAGCCAAAGGGCCCTGCGCAGGACATGCAGGTCCGCGAAACGGTAGGGAATGCCGTAGGAGGAGGTCCGGATGTGGTTGAGCATCCACTCCACGCTGAATCGTTCGGGCAGGTCTATCTCCATCGCAGATCTCCCGGGGAGTCAGAGAGATCGCATGCCGCATTCTCCATCACGGCAGCAGGCTGCATTTCGGGATTTTTCGAAAGC
>JBFMBA010000072.1:0-2196 GCA_040755475.1 Thermodesulfobacteriota bacterium | reverse complement strand
AGGCGGCGCGGGTGGCCGACCTTTCCGGCGGGCTGCTCCGCCGCCTCGCGATGGCCCGCTCCCTCCTCAACCGGCCCGAACTGCTGATCCTCGACGAGCCCACTACGGGCCTCGATCCCCAGTCCCGCCACCAGGTCTGGGAGCGGCTCGAAGAGCTCCGCGCCGGCGGGCTCACCATTCTGCTCACCACCCACTACATGGAGGAGGCCGCACGCCTCTGCGACCGGCTGATCATCATGGACGGGGGACGGCTCCTCGTGGAGGGGAAGCCCGCCGAACTGGTCCTTCGCCATGTGGGCCGCCACATCCTGGAGATCACCGACCCGGCCGACGGCCTCGAAGCCTTTCTCGGACAGCGGCAGGTCCCCTACGAACGGATCGGCCACCGGATCATCGTCTCCACCGGCGACGGCAGCGAACTGTACCGCGAGGTCAGCGAGCGCTTCTGCAGCGGAGGGTGCGCCATGCGCATGGCGACGCTGGAGGACGTATTCCTGCGCCTGACGGGAAGGGAGCTCCGGGAATGAGCCTCTATCCGCCGATCTCCCGACGTTTCTTCAGGGTCTGGCAGCGGAACCTGAGCGTCTACCGCCAGAGCTGGAAGGTCAGTTTCATCCCGCCGCTCCTGGAGCCCCTCTTCTATCTGCTGGCCTTCGGCGCCGGCCTGAGCGGCCTGATAGGCAACATCCGATTCCGGGGGGAGGAGATCTCCTATATCCGGTTCATCGCCCCGGCGCTGGTCGCCATCACCGTGATGAACAGCGCCTTCTTCGAGAACACCTATGCCTCCTTCGTCCGGATGTACTACCAGAAGACCTTCGACGCCATGATGGCGACGCCGCTCACCGTGGAGGAAATCATCGCGGGCGAGATCATCTGGGGCGCCACCAAGTCCGTCATCGCGACGGCGATCATGATGGCCGTCATCAGCGGCTTCGGCCTCATCCGCTATCCCGAGGGACTCCTGCTGATCCCCCTTGCGTTCCTGGGAGGCCTCGCCTTCGGGTCGGCGGGAATGGTCTGCACGGCCCTGACGCCCAGCATCGAGCTGTTCAACCTGCCGGTCTTTCTGTTCATCACGCCCATGTTCCTCTTCGGGGGGACCTTCTTCCCCATCGAGAACCTCCCCCTCTGGGCGCAACGGACCGCTACCGTCATGCCGCTGACCCATCTGGTCAACCTGTCGCGGGCCTTCGCCAACGGCCACGTCGATGCGTCGATCCTTCCGGGCGCCGTCTATCTGGCCGCCTTCGCCGCCCTCGCCTTTCCGCTCGCGATCCGCCGGATGCGCCGGCGGCTGATCAAGTGAAAGACCCCACCGAAAGACAGGGGTGTCTTCCCTTTCAACATTTCATTGACAGAACGGATCCAGGTCGCATATATGTAGTCTGTTGCGGGATGCACGGGCGCCCCCCCTCCCCGCGGACCTCTCCACCGCCGCACACGTCACGAGCAGGCGCAGAGGCAGTTCCTGTCCCGCTCAACGATGCAAACTTCGTAAACAAGGCATGAGGCGAATCGTTCATGACTGAAGGGGCCAAACAATACCGGCAGGCAGGTTCCCTCATGGACAGGCACCTGCTCTATCTGGCCGGTATGATCGAGAGCTGGCTGAAGCGCGACGCCGATTTCGGCATTCTCATCACCGACGAGGCGCTGGTCATCCGGTTCTGCAACGGGTGGATCGAAAGCCGGGCGGCCCGGGCCGGGAAATATCCCCAAGGGAACGCGCTGCTGGAGGTCTTTCCCGAACTGGCCGAGCGAGGGCTGGACCGGCTGTACCGGGAGGCCCTCGAAGGAAGGACGCAGATCGTCTCCGAGCGATTCCACCGCTACCTTCTTGCCTTTCCCGCCGACGCGGCGGTGGCCGCCCAATCCCCCATGCTGCAGACGGCGCGCATCTACCCCCTGACCGAAAAGGGATCGATCGCCGGGACACTGACGGTGATCGAGGATGTGACGAGCCGCGTGTATCAGGAGCGGGAGCTTCGGGAGACGGTCCGCCGGCAGGAGGAGCTGATCGAAGCCCTCAGACATGCGGAAAACTGGCTCTATGAGGTGTCGGTCACGGACGAGCTGACGGGCCTTTACAACCGGCGGGGCTTTCTGACCCTGGCCGAGCAGCAGCTCCGCATTGCCGAACGTACGAAACGGGGGTTCTCCCTGCTCTTCGCCGATCTCGACGGCCTGAAGTGG
>JBFMBA010000071.1:0-16101 GCA_040755475.1 Thermodesulfobacteriota bacterium | reverse complement strand
GCCGGGACCCTTTGCCATCGGAACCACATTGGCCAGGAATTCCGTACGGTTCATCTGGGCCGTGACATCCCGGTCATCGATCATCACCTTGATGTAATAGGGCGCGCCCCCATCATGCCCGTAACGGGTCACAAAGTAACTGAAAAAATGGGGGGCAACCAAATAAATGGTAACCGATCGAAGCGGAACACGATACATCCTTGCGGCCACCATCCTGAAGCGTGCAAGCAGGTTGTCGATATTCCCGATCCCCACTGTGGGCGCCAACCCGATCTTGGCCAGGGCCGGGTTAACGAGATCCGGAAAAGCCGCATTGACCACATGCGTCTTGATCCCGGATTTCTTCACCGCCTGCATGAGTTTATACATTGGAAAGAAATGCATCGGATACCAGGGTGCGTACCGCGCCTCATCGATCTGCTTGTAGAGCTCAGGCGGGAGCTGAGTGATGACCCACCAGGATTGCAGCGTCATTGAATTGTAGATGATGGTCGGTTGAATCTCCCGCAACAAGCCGGCTGTCTTTTCTACGTCCAGGGCATCCAGTTGTGTGAAGCTGATATCCGGGTACAGTCCGAATTGAGAGGCTCCCGCAATCGCACTGTTGGTCTTACGAACACCCCAATCCTCGTTGATATCCACCGTCATCATTTTAGGGATGTTCGGTATGCGGGCCAGGAATTCCAATACATACCCTCCAAGGTCACCCAGTCCGACAATCATGATCGTTTTCTGATTCATTCCAGGGAGCTCCTTTCTTCAGTCACATCATCCACATCGATTCATCACCTCAAGAAATACCATCTGTGCCGGACTTGATACACTCCATTGTTCAGAATAAAGGTTTCCTCACAACCACCAGGAAAACCGCGTCCCTTCACAACATGTTTCAGGCAGATATACTTGCAATAAACGAAAATCTCAACGCATTGATTTTTCAGTAACGAACCAGTCAGGACTGCGTATGGGAACCCCTGAAGCCTGTCTTGACAATTCCATCAGAGAGTCAGCGGATCCTCATTCTTCTCCATTTCTCGCCATGACGCGGGCAATTCTACCATTGGTTCCTTTGAATAGCCACCCCGTTTCGAATGTCCTGAAAACATCCCCTTGACAGGCAACAGCCGCCCCCCCTATACTTCGAGCCGTGAAGGCTATCCCTTTGAAATCACCGTCAACCATGGAGAGAATCCCATGAATCGCCAAAACAAATTACGTACCCTGTTACTCGCGCTGGCCATCCTGGTCGCGACGGCGGCCGCAGCACAGGCTGCCACCAAGATCCACTGGTACGGGCAGTCCGCCTTCGGCATGCCGCCTGCGCTTGCGTTGACGGTCTTCCCCGCCGAAGGCAGCCGGGGGCATGCCGGATTGCCACCTGTTCCGCGTATCCACCGGGATCGGATCACACCGCCGGCAGGGCGGGAACCGTGAATGCCGAAGCAGGGGATTGCATCGTCCGCGCGCCCGCTTTGGAGGGATCCCTGAAGGCGGGCTTTTCGCATTCGGAGGGCGTCGCCGCCGCGCACCCCGCGGCACGACACCCCGGGACGAAAATTCAATTGACAGGCCCCGCCGTTCCTCGTATACTCCGGACGCAAAAAGCAATGACTTATCAATAGATTACTGGACTGCCCCGATTTTGTCCCGGCGGAAGCCCAGCGGAAAGGCAACATGACTCATCACCGAACAACGCCTCACCCCGGTGCACCTGGCTGTGCTTCAGGCCCTGCTGTCCGGGAGGAGACCGCCCGCCCTACCCCGCCACCCGGAAATCCCGACCATTCGTCCTCCGACAGCTCGATCATCGTCACACCTGCCGGTTTCTGGCGCCGGCTCGGCGCAGGCATCGCGGATTTCCTGCTCTGCCTGGTCCTCTATGCGCTCCTGTACGTGGGCGCCGTCAAGACCCTCGACTATCTGGAAAGCGAATGGGTGTTCGATGTCTTTCTGCAGGTGATCCCCGGATTTGTCATTTTCCTGTTCCTCTACCACCTCATTCTGGAGGCCGCGCCGCTGAAGGCGACGGTCGGCAAGCTCCTGTTCGACATGCGCGTTTTTGACGGTCACGGCCGGCGCGCCGGTGCCGGCCCGGCTGCCCTGCGCCAGCTGGCCAAAGTACTGACGCTGCTGACGGCGGGAATCGGCTTCGGCATGGCGGCCTTCCGCAGGGACAAACGCGCCCTCCATGACCTTCTGTCGGGATGTTTGGTCATGGTCGTAAGGAAAAAGAAGCGTCAATCCGATCGCCGGACCTATCTCCCGCAGCAGGGGCCGGAAGCCGAATTCCGGGAAGGCCATCGGCCGCTGCCCGGATACGGCCATGCCGACGCAGCCGGAACGCACGTCGGCTCGGCCGCGGGCAAGCTGTCGGCAGTCGGCCTGGTCAAGTTCTACGGCAGAAAACGGGCGGTCAACGGGATCAACCTGGAGATCCATCCCGGCGAGGTGGTCGGCCTGCTGGGCCCTAACGGCGCCGGGAAGACGACCACGTTCTATATGATCGTGGGATTGATCCGCCCCGATGGCGGCCAGATTCTCATCGACGGCCAGGACGTGAGCCGCTGTCCGATGTATGTGCGGGCGCGGCGGGGGCTGAACTACCTCCCCCAGGAGCCCTCCATTTTCAGGAAGCTGACCGTGGAGGAGAACATCATGGCGATCCTGGAGACGCTGGATCTGAGCCAGCAGGAGCGCCAGGAACGGTTGAGGGAACTGCTGGGAGAGCTGGACCTGACCCCGCTGGCCAAGAACCATGCCTACTCCCTTTCGGGGGGTGAGCGGAGGCGGGTGGAAATCACACGGGCGCTGGTCACTTCACCCAGGTACATCCTGCTCGACGAGCCCTTCGCCGGCATCGACCCCCTGGCCGTGGCGGACATCCAGAATATCATCGGCAAGCTGAAGGCCAAGGGCATCGGCGTGATCATTTCCGATCACAATGTCCGGGAGACCCTTTCCGTTTGCGACCGGGCCTATATCGTCAACGAAGGGACGATCCTGGTGGAAGGGGATCCCGATACGATTTCCCGATCCGAGATCGCCCGGAAGATCTATTTCGGGGAGAAATTCAGCCTGGAGTCCACGGCGGGCAATGGAACGGGAAACACGGAAATGGTCCTGTCCTACGACGGCGAGAGCTTCCGTCTGAAAGACACCCCCCCGTGATCCCCGGCACCCGGGCGGAGCGGAGTCGCTGTCCGGCATGCAACGCGGAACAGGCGGCCGGTTGTTTCGTTTGTCAGCCCCCTGACGGGGGCACACCCGACGGAGCAAGGAGGATGGCATGGCGCCCACGTATCAGTTTTACCACCTGCATGTGGTGAGCAGGGATCCGCAGGCAACGGCTCAGTTTTACCGCCGGATGTTCGATGCCAAGGTGATCGAGACGATTCAAACGGACGGGAAGCCCAGGATCGACGTGGACCTCAGCGGCCTGCCGATCTACATCTACCGGGCGGCACCGCAGGAGGACCTGCCCTCCTGCCCCCCCGGGCGCTACCTGGGGCTGGACCACTTCGCGCTTCTGGTGAAGAACCTGGACGAAGCGGTTGCCGATCTCAGGAAACGGGGTGCGGAATTTACCACCGAGCCTGTAACGCTGCGGCCGGGCCTCCGAATCGCCTTCATCCGGGGTCCCGAAAATTCCCGGATCGAGATCGCGGAGCACAGCTGACCCGCCGTACTCAAGCGGATCGGTCCGTTATACCTTCCGCTTGCGAAAAAACGGCCTGCGCCCGCGGAGACCGGCCCTCGAAGGCGCAGGCGTGCGGACTTTCGCCCATGACCCTCGGGCATGCGGACTGTCCGGCTCAGGAGGCGGACGGGGCAGAGGCGGCGCTCCCCGCACCCGGAGCGGGGCCTGCGGCGGGAAGGAAGGGCGACGCGGCTGCTCCGGGCCTGCGGGCCGGCGCCGACGGCTGCCTGGACGCAGTCGAGAGAGCAACGCATGGGAAAACCCACGACATACTATGCGGTCGCCCGAGGGAGGCAGCCGGGCATCTACACCGCCTGGTACGGACCGGAAGGCGCCGAGGAGCGGATCCGCGGATTTGCCGGGGCGCGCTACAGGAAGTTCGCTACCCTGTCCGAGGCCCGGCGATGGCTCGAGAACCCCGCAGGGACCGCGGATCATGCCCGCCAAAAAGACTTCCCCGCAGATCCGCCGGCGAGCCTTTCGCCGGAGAAGATTGTCGTGTACACCGACGGCGGCTGCAGGGGAAACCCGGGACCGGGAGGATACGGTGTCATCATGATCACGAGCGGATCGCGGGTCGAACTGGCCGGAGGGTTCCGGATGACCACGAACAACCGCATGGAGCTGATGGCCAGTCTTGCCGCGCTCAGGACCCTGCACCCCCCCGCCGACGTGATCCTGTACACCGACTCGCGCTACGTGGTCAACGGCATCAACAAGGGCTGGGCCCGCAAATGGCGCGCCAACAACTGGATGCGCACCGGGAGCGAAGCCGCCCAGAACAGCGACCTGTGGGCGGAACTGCTGGATCTGTGCGATGCACACCGCGTGCAATTCGCCTGGGTCCCCGGACATGCCGGTCAAGCGGAAAACGAGCGGTGCGATCGGCTCGCAACGGCGGCGGCTGCGGGTCCGGGTCTCAAGGAGGATACCGCCTATGTCGAGGGACGCACACACCTGCCCCGGTCGCAAGAGAGCAGATCACATGAACCATAAGGGACATTGCTGGGTTTTCGCCGTTGCCGGCGTGTTGATGATGACCGTTGCGCTCATGGGTGCGCACGGGTCCGCGGCGGCTTATCCCGAGCGGCCCGTCACCTTGCTGGTGGGCTTTTCCCCCGGAGGCAGCGTGGATCTGAGCGCCCGGGCCCTGGCCGGCGCGGCAAAGCAGTCTCTGGGCGTTCCGGTGGTGATCGAAAACAAGCCGGGCGGCACCGGAACCGTGGCGCTCGCCGCCCTGCTCGCCCAGAATCCCGACGGGTACACCCTGTGCGCCACGCCCAGCTCGGTCCTGATCCGCGTCTCCCAGATGCAGAAGGTCCCTTTCAGGCCGCTGGCGAGCTTCAAACCCCTTATCGGCTATTGCGCACCCCAGCTGGGCATTCTGGTCAAGAGCGACGCTCCCTGGAAATCCATGAAGGAACTGGTGGACGATGCCCGGAGGTATCCCGGCAGGCTGAAGTACGCGACCACGGGACCGGGAAGCACCACCCACGCCGCCGTGGAAGCGATCGCCGGCAGGGAAAAGGTGCAGATCATTCATGTACCCTACAAGGGAGGCAGCGAAGCCCTCCTGTCCCTTCTGGGCGGTCATGTGGACTTTGCCTCGCTCACCTCGGAGTTTGTTCCCTCGGTGAAGGCCGGCCAGACCCGCCTGCTGGCCCTGGCGAGCGACAGGCGGGTGCCGGGATTTGCCGACGTTCCCACCCTGAAGGAGGCGGGTTATGATTTTGTCAATGACGCGGTCTTTGCCATTGTCGGCCCGCGTAACCTGCCTGCCGCCGTTGCGGAAAAGCTGGAGAGAGCCTTTGCCGGAGCAACGGGCAACAAGGCCTATCTCGACACGCTCGCCAGGATCGATCTGGTTCCCGTCCTGTACAGCGGCAGGCAATTCGAGGACTTCCTGAAGTGGCACTGGGAGAGGATCAACCGGCATCTGATCGCGGCGGGCCTGATCAGGGAGGCGGCCACACCGCCGGAGTAGCTGTCCGGCCAGGGGATGCCATGCATGGATAAAGGGGACATCGTCGCGGCGGCAGGCTGGCTGCTGCTGTCTGCGTTCGCCTTCGCCGCCTCGCTGGAGCTGGGTGTGGGGGAGGCGCGCAACCCCGGGGCGGGCTTCCTTCCCTTCTGGGCAAGCGCCGGGCTGGCCCTGTCCGCCGGCCTCCTTCCCCTGTCCGCTGTATGGAGGGAAAAGGGCAGCCCGCAAGGGACCCGGGCACGGGAAAAGGCCCCCCGGACCAGCCGCCGGAGAAACAGCCCCATCGCCGTTGCCGCGCTTGTCCTGTATTGCGTCGCGCTGCCGCTGCTGGGTTATCTTTTGTCCACCTTCGCCCTGATGCTCGTCCTGTTCGGGCTGGGGGAAACGAGCCCCCGGACGGTCGTCATCGGATCCCTGATCACCGCCCTGTCGAGCTACGGGCTTTTTGCCATCGCCTTGGGCACACCGCTTCCCGGTGGCGTTTTGGGCTTTTAACGGATTCTCATCGAGGGGGAAGCGCATTTGGACACCTTCAGCGGCCTGTACCACGGTTTTTCGATAGCCCTTCTTCCCGGCAATCTCCTGCTCCTGACCGCGGGCTGCATCCTCGGCACGCTGGTCGGGGTCCTTCCGGGGATCGGACCCGTGGGGACCCTTTCCATTCTTCTGCCCGTCACGTTCCAGCTGGAGCCGGCGGGGGCGATCATCATGCTGGCGGGCATCTACTACGGGGTGATGTACGGCGGGTCGATCACCTCCATCCTCGTGAACGTGCCCGGAGAAGCCGCCTCGGTCGTCACCTGCCTGGATGGCCATCAGATGGCCCGGCAGGGACGCGCCGGCCCCGCCCTGGGCATCGCCGCTTTCGGTTCCTTCATCGCGGGCACCGTGGGCCTGATCGGCCTGCTGCTGGTCGCCCGGCCGCTTTCGGCAATCGCCCTGCGATTCGGCCCCCCCGAGTACTTCGCCCTCCTCACCCTGGGGTTCGTCCTGGTCGTCGCCCTGTCGCGCGGCTCCAGGATCAAGGGCCTGGTCATGGCCTTTGCCGGCCTGATCCTGAGCAGCGTCGGCCTCGATCCCATCACCTCCCAGCAGCGCATGACCTTCGGCCTGCTGCCGCTGTTCGAAGGCATCGGGGTCGCGCCGCTTGCCATGGGCTTGTTCGGCCTGGCGGAGGTGTTCCGGAACCTGGAAACCCCCGTATCCGGACAAAGGGCCGACATCAGGATCGGGTATCTCCTTCCCACGCGAAGGGACTGGCTACAGGCCAAATGGGCCATCGCCCGGGGAACCGCAGCGGGCTTCCTCCTGGGGATCCTGCCGGGAGGGGGCCCCGTGATCGCCTCCTTCGTCGCCTACGGAATGGAAAAGCGCATGGCCGCCGATCCGGGACGCCTGGGCTGCGGGGCCATCGAAGGCGTGGCGGCCCCCGAATCGGCAAACAACGCCGCCGCCTCCACATCCTTCATTCCGCTGCTCACCCTGGGCATCCCGCCCAATGCGGTCCTGGCGGTCCTTTTCGGGGCTTTCCTCGTCCACGGGGTGCTGCCGGGCCCCCTGCTGATCAGGGATCATCCCGATGTGTTCTGGGGCGTGATCGGCAGCATGTACATCGGCAACACGGTGCTGCTGATCCTGAACCTGCCGCTGATCCCCCTGTGGGTCCAGGTGCTGAGGATTCCGGGGAGAATCCTCCATCCGCTCATACTGCTCTTCTGTCTGGTGGGGGCCTATTCGATCAACCACGCCGTTTTTGACATGGCGGTGATGATCGCCTTCGGGGTCGCCGGTTATCTGCTGGGGAAGAAAGGATACGAGGGACCGCCCCTGATCCTGGCCTTCGTCCTGGGCCCCCTGCTTGAAGTCAATCTGCGCAGGTCCCTGCTCATGTCCCAGGGAAGCTTCTCCATTTTCCTCACCCGGCCGATTGCCCTGGGGGCGATCCTCTGTACCGCCCTTCTGGCTGCGGCGCCTCTCCGCCGGTCGATCAGGAGACGCCACCGGCGCATCCCGCGACCCGTACCTCGTGGCGGAACCGGAAACGAATCGCTCGACAAAGGAGAAAAAAAGCCATGACCCTTCCGAAACAGAAAACGAAAATCGTGGCCACCATCGGGCCGGCGTCGTCGTCCCGGGAGGTCATGGAGAACATGATCAGGGCCGGGATGAATGTGGCCCGTATCAACTTCTCGCACGGCGATCTGCCGGGCCACAAGCAGGTGATCGACAACCTTCGCGCCGCCGCCAGCGCAGTGGGGCAGCGGATCGCCATCCTCGCCGATCTGCCCGGACCGAAGATACGGATCGGACAGCTCTCCGTCGAGCCCGTCGAGCTCCTCCCGGGAGCCCTGTTCACCCTCACCACCCGGACGGTCGACGGAGACGCCCGGCGGGCGTCGGTGAGCTTCCCGGGCCTCCCGAGCGTGGTCCGGCCCGGCGACATCCTGTTTTTGAACGACGGTCTGATCCAGCTCGAAACCGTAAAGACGGAGGACCGGGACGTGGTCTGCCGGGTCCTTGTGGGCGGGGAGCTGCGCTCCCGCAAAGGCCTCAATCTTCCCGGCATCGACCTCGGCATCAGCGCTTTCACCGAGCGCGACCGCGAGTGCCTGCGCTTTGCCGCCCGGGAGGGCGTTGATGCGGTCAGCCAGTCCTTTGTGGAGAGCGCAGCGGACATGATCGCCGTCCGCGAGGCCGCCTCGGCCATGGGCTACAACCCGCTTCTGATCGCGAAAATCGAACGGGCCAACGCTTTGACGCACATGGACGAGCTCCTGGTGGCGGCGGACGGCATCATAGTCGCGCGCGGGGATCTGGGGGTGGAAATTCCGATCGAGCAGATTGCCATTGTCCAGAAGCGGCTCATCCACAGCGCAAACAGGGCGCGAAAGCCGGTGATCACCGCCACGCAGATGCTGGAATCGATGACGGACCACCGGCGCCCAACGCGGGCGGAGGCGACGGATGTGGCCAATGCGGTGCTCGACGGCACGGATTGCGTCATGCTGTCCGAGGAGTCAGCCATGGGCAGGTATCCCGCGGAGGCCGTGGCGATGCTGGCCAAGATCGCCGCGGCAACGGAGCCCCACCTCTCCCGCGCGGGATTCAGGGAAGCGCTTACGTGCCAGCTTCGTGACGAACCGGTCAGTCTCACGGACATGATCGCCCTGGGTGTCGAGGCAACCCTGGAAAGGATTGCCCCCGTGGCGGTATTTGTACCGACCTACAGCGGCCATACGGCCCGCGCCATCGCCCGATTCAAGCTTCCCGTGTGGATCGTGGGAGTGAGCCCCCAGGAGACGACCTGCCAGAAACTCCTGTTCAGCGGCGGGATCTATCCGCAGCACCATGCCGACCACCCGGCCGACTGGAGCAGCTATGTGCGGGACTGGATGCGGCGACAGAAACTGGAGGGGGAGCTCGCCATTCTGACGGAAGGACCGTCGGCGAACCACCCGGCAGCCAACCACCGGATGGAGATCATCCGGATCTGAGGCGGGGCGCCGCCCCCCGTCCTGCGGGCTCGCCGCGGGGAGGCGTCGGGCTGCAGGGCAGGAGGCCCGGATCGTAAGGACACCCGGTGCGGGGACGAAGACCGGCTCCGCCACGGCATCCGGCTTTCTTTTTCATGAGGGACTGTTTCGGGACAGGCAAGCGGGTTATCGGGATTTCGGGCTGTCCTTCGCCCGTTGTTTCTCCTGCTCCTGCTCCTGCAACATCCGCCTGAGCACCTTGCCCACCAGCGTCTTGGGAAGGCTGTCGCGGAACTCGACATGACGCGGCACCTTGTAACCGGTCAGTGCCCTGCGGCAAAAGACCTGCAACTCCTCCGCCGTCATTTCCCACCCTTCCCTGAGGACCACCCATGCCTTCACCGCCTCGACCTGATGGGCGTCCGGGATGCCTCCGACGCACACTTCGGCTACCGCCGGATGGGTGCTGAGGACCTCCTCCACGTCGCGCGGCCACACCTGGAACCCGCCGCACTTGATCACATCCTTCTTGCGGGACGTGAGGAAAAGATATCCGTCCTCGTCCAGATAGCCGATGTCGCCGGTAAACAGCCAGCCGCCGCGGACGGCCTCGGCAGTCTCTGCTGGCCTGCCCCAGTAGCCCTGCATCAGCTGGGGCGCCCGGATCAGCACCTCTCCCGGCATATTGGGCGCCATCTCCTCGGTGCCCGTCTCCATGTCGACCACGCGGACCGCCACATCGGGCATGGGAATGCCCACGGAACCCTGCTTCCACACTCCACGGGCGGGCGTCGCCGTCATGGCCAGCGTCCCCTCGGTCAACCCGTACCCCTCGGTGATCGGGCCGCTGATCCGGGCTTCGAACCGCCGTTTCGTTTCCATCATCAGCGGCGCAGCCCCCGACGCGGCGCGCCGCAGGGACTTCAGATCGTCGGGTTTCAGATCCGGGTGGTCCAGGATGGCAGTGAGCATCGAGGGAGACACCGCCATGGCCGCAACCTGGAAGTCCCTGATCGTGTCGATGACGTTCTTCACGTCCCGGGGATTGAGGATGAGCACCATGGTCAGATGGTCCATGAGGCCCACGCCGAAGGCCGAGTAGATGCCGAAGGCATGGAACAGCGGCAGCGGCACGAGCATCCGGTCCTGCCAGGGGGTGGCCAGCCCCCGGAACCAGGCCGTCACCTGCATACCGGTGATGATCAGGGAATGGTGGCTGCCCATGACACCCTTCGGCAGTCCCGTGGTGCCCCCGCTGAAGAGGATGACGGCCGTGTCGTCCGCGGCGACCGCCACATCGGGCCGTGGGGAGCCCCGGTGTCTCTCCAGGAGGTCAGACCACCGGCAGTCGCCGGATCCGGGTTCGAGCCCCCCGGCCTCCTTCTTCAGGACCGTCTGCGCGTAGGTGTCCAGGTCGGTGGTCACGACCCGTCGCAGCCGGGTGCGCGGCTGAATGGACTTGAGGGTCCCGTACCACAGTGATCCGACCAGGGCCACCTCCGCCGCCACATCGTTCAGAGACCGCTCGAGCTCGGCGGGCGTGTAAAGCGGGTTGAGGGGGACAGCGATCGCCCCGGCCTTCCAAAGGGCAAAAAAGGCGATGAAACTCTGCGGGCAGTTGAGGAAGAGGAGCGCGATGCGGTCGCCTTTCCGGACACCCCAGTCGATCAGCGCGGCGGCCAGCGCATTGCTGTGGTCCTCCATCTCGCCGCAGGACACTTCCCTGCCCTGGTAGATGAGCATCGGATGACCGGGTCTCTGCCCAGCGGAATCCGCCAGCACGTCGAGCATCGTCAGGGGCGGATAGGGTTCCAGCGTATGGGGAACGCCCGGGTCGTAATGCCTGAGCCATCGATAGTCCGTCATGAGGCCCCTCTTCCCGACTCGAAGCGGATGATGCCTTACGCCTTGCCGCGGTTGACCCGCTCCTTGAGCTCCTTGCCGACCTTGAAATAGGGCAGCTTCTTGGGGCCGACCTCGACACGCCTGCCGGTTTTCGGATTCTTTCCCAGGTAGGGCGGATAGTCCCGGACGGTAAAGCTGCCGAATCCCCTGATTTCAATCCTGCCGCCTTTCCGAAGGGTTTCCGTAAAACCCGAAAAAATCAGGTTTACGATTTCAAAGGCCTCCTGCTCCCGAATCCCCTCCCTTGCGGACAGGGCCAGGATCACGTCGGATTTTTTCATCATCGTCTTCTCCTTAGGGTCATTCTACGGGCATGAATATCCACAGCAGGACATAGAAAAGCAATCCTGTACCAAAGCAGAAAAACAGCAGGGCGAAGATCATCCTCCACACCCAGGAGGGAACCGGCGTATGCCTGCCCAACCCCCCGCAGACGCCCCCTATCCACTGGTCATCCCGCGACCGGGAAAGCCGATGCAGCCAATTCGCTTCAGACATATGCCTCCTGTTTATGCATCCTGGTTCCTCCGGCATGTCATTCTAATACATTTGACAGTTTTTTTCCGCAGGTTTCTTTTCCTGCCTGCCGAAACGCCCGCCCGCCTGTCGCCCGGCGCCTGCCGACCCTTCTGCGGGACTTAAAAAGTGATGGTAATTTTTATGAAAAGTGATATTGTTTGCGCGGATAGGACGATTCATCACGGATCAACGCGGAGGAAACACAGATGAATACCACTCTGAGTAAAAGGGCACTGCTGCTTTTCGCTTTCCTGGCCGCCCTGTTCCTGCTCGGTTCCTACGGCGACAGCCGCGTGACGGCCGTCGACCGGAGCATATACAAGAACCTCAAGACTTTCAGCGAGGTTCTGGACATG
This sequence comes from Thermodesulfobacteriota bacterium, assembly GCA_040755475.1. Lineage (GTDB taxonomy): Bacteria > Desulfobacterota > Syntrophia > Syntrophales > UBA5619 > JAKAFS01. Next base: position 4,170 of record JBFMBA010000071.1, on the reverse strand, counting down.
GTGGAAAAGAATTATGTGGAACCGGTGGACAACGACAAGCTGATCCAGGGGGCGATCAACGGCATGATCAAATCGCTCGACCCGCACAGCAGCTTCATGACCCCGGACATGTACAAGGATCTGGAGGTGGAAACCCGCGGGAGCTTCGGCGGTCTGGGGATCGAGATCACCATCCTGAAGGATGTGCTCACCGTCGTCTCGCCGATCGAGGATACCCCCGCCTACAAGGCGGGAATCCAGGCGGGCGATCAGATTATCCGGATCGACGGCAAGTCGACCAAGGACATCACGATCACCGAAGCGGTCAAGAAGCTCCGGGGCCCGCGGGATACCCAGGTGACCATCACGATCATGCGCGAGGGGCTGCCGAAGCCGAAAGATTACGTGATCACCCGGAGCATCATCAAAATCAGGAGCGTCAGAACCAACATCTACGACGATCAGATCGGTTACATCCGGATCGTCTCGTTCCAGGAGCGGACGGTCGACGATGTGAAAAAGGCCCTCCGGGACATCGAGGCGAAGGTCCGCCCCCTCAAGGGCCTGGTCATCGACATGCGAAACAATCCCGGCGGACTTCTCAACCAATCGGTAGAAGTATCCGATCTGTTTCTTAAATCAGGGGGCATCGTTTCGACCCGCGGCCGATCCAAGGGCATGGAAAGCAAATCCGCCGCAAAGGACGACGGGGACGAACCGACCTGCCCGATCGTCGTCCTTGTGAACGAGGGAACGGCCAGCGCGGCGGAGATCGTCTCCGGCGCACTCCAGGACAATGGACGTGCCGTGATCCTGGGTACCAAGACCTTCGGAAAGGGCTCCGTGCAGACCGTGATCCCCCTCGAGGGCGGCGCCGCGTTGAAGCTGACGACGGCCAGATACTACACCCCCAGCGGCCGGTCCATCCAGGCAGAGGGAATCACCCCCGATATCATCGTCAAGCCCAGCCAGCCCGCCCCTGAAAAAGAGGCCGCAAAGGATCCTGCGGAGGATCACCTCCTCAGGGAACGGGATCTCAAGGGTCACATCAAATCTCCCAGGGAGACGGAAGGCAAGCCGGAGGAGGCGAACAAGGACAAGGAGGGGCAGGCCCTTGCCAGGGACAGCCAGCTGAAACATGCGATCGACATCCTCAAGAGCTGGGATATTCTCAAGCGGAACATCAAGGGGTGACCGTCGCAGGCAGGTAGACCGGGCAGATGGGTTTTTTCAAAAGGATCAAGCGGTCATCGGTGCTCGCCGCCGTCACGCTTGCCGCCCTGACCGCGGCGGTGATGAGCCTGCAGGAACGCGGCGAACGCGCGACCGATCACACCGCCGTCACTGGCCCGTCGGGCAGGGGTTTGGCGGATCAGGCGCGGCCGCCGGGCACACCGGTGGTGCCGCCGTCGGGAGCCGGTAACCGGCCCAGATCGATCGCCGTAATCATCGACGACATCGGCTATGATCTCCAGGTGGTCCGGCAGCTGGCCCGGATCGAAGCGCCCCTTGCCTTTGCCATTCTCCCCCATGCGCCCCATGCCGCCGAAGCCGCCCGGGTCCTCCATGGGGCGGGGAAGGAGATCCTTCTCCACATGCCGATGGAACCCCGGTCCTACCCGTCGGAGAATCCGGGGGGCGGGGCGCTGTTCACCCATATGGGCGAGGCGGAGATTCGGATGAAGGTCGGGGAGGCCGTCGCGGCGGTGCCCAACATCGTGGCTGTGAACAACCATATGGGATCCCGGTTTATGGAGGATGAGACAAGGCTCCGGGTCGTCATGAAGGAGCTGGCAAAACGGGGCCTTTTCTTTGTGGACAGCCGAACGACACCCCACTCCCGCGCAAGGGCGGCGGCGGCCGGGGAGGGTGTCCGCCTGCTGGAGCGGGACGTCTTTCTGGATCACAGCCCCGGCTTTGCAGCGGCCCTGGCGAACCTGACCGATCCGCCGCGACCGGCGCCGGGGACGGGAAAGCCGCTGGTGATGATAGGACACCCCCATCCCGATACGGTCCGGGCGCTCAGGGAAGCGGCGCTTCTCTGGCAGCGTCAGGGAGCCGGGGTGATACCCCTCTCGGCGTGCTTCGGCGCACCGGGCGGGAAAAACCCGAAGGGTGCGCTCGCAAAAGAGCGGTGATGCGGAGCAGCGCCCCGTCCGCGGGCCCCGGCATTCCGCGGAAGGGTTTGATCAATGCAGCAGGAAGGAACGGTTACATGAGACAACGGATGATCCGTATCGCCGGCACCTTGCTACTGGCGGTGCTGCTTCCGGCCGGATGCGCCGCCCCCCCGGTCAGGCCGAATTCCCCGGGGCCGGTGCCGCAGCAGGCGGAGACGCCGCGCGGTGCAGCCTACCACTACATGCTCGGCATCCTCCATTCGCTCAACGAGAATCTTCCCGAGGCGATACGCGAGATCGAGGAGGCCTACCGGCGCGACCCCGCTTCCCCTTTTCTGGCCCGGGAAGTCGCCTCTCTCTATGCGGAAAAAGGGGAGTTTGAAAAAGCCCTGGCGATCTGCAGGAAAACACTCGAGAGGCATCCCGACAATATCGACATCCGGCTCCTTCTCGGGGGGATCCATCTGAATCAGAAAGACTATCCGAGCGCCGCCGCGCAGTACCAGCGCGTTGTCGAGCTGGACCCGACGAATCTGGCCGCCCTCTTCTACCTCGGGACGAGCCGGGCGGAAATGAAGCAGTTCGAAGACGCCGTCGCCGCATTCCGACAGCTCGTTCGCATCGAACCCGACCACTTCATGGGGAACTATTATCTTGCCCGGATCCTGGCGGATCTGCAGCGCCACGAGGAGGCCGAAGCGGGTTTCAGGAAGACCATGGCCCTCCGGCCCCAGTTCGAAGGGGTCATGGTCGATCTCGCCTCGCTCTACGAACGGCAGAAGAAGATCCCGGAAGCGATCGAGGTGTTCAGGGCCTTCATCGCCGCATACCCCGCAAAGCACCAGGCCAGGATCAAGCTGGGAGAGCTGCTGCTCCGCCAGAAGCGCTATGAGGAGGCCGATCGCACCTTCCAGGAGATCCTCACCCTCGATCCGACAAACAGGGAGGTGCGCCTCACCCTGGGGCTGATCTACCTGGAGCGGGGCCAGCACGAGAAGGCGATCGCGACGCTTTTGTCGCTCGTGCAGGAATACCCGGCGGAGCACCGGCTGGTGTACCTGCTCGGCACGACGTACGAGGAGACCGGCGCCACCGAGAAGGCGCTCTCGATCCTGGGGGGGATTCCCGCCGCGGCGGAGCAGTTCGCCAATGCCCGGATCCGCATCGCGATGATACTCAAGAAGCAGCAGCGGACCGAGGAGGCCATCGACTCCCTTCGGAAGGCCCTCGGACAGAAGAAGGACGCCCCGGGACTCTACGCCTATCTGGCATCCCTGTATGAGGACCGCAAGCGTTTTGCCGAAGCGGAAGCGACCCTCCGCGAGGGGATCCAGGTCCTTCCCAACAGTGTGGATCTGCACTACAGCTTCGGCGTTCTCTACGAAAAGACGGACCGGTTCGAGGAAAGCATTGCCGCCATGCGGATGGTGCTGAAGATCGATCCGGATCACGCCGACGCCCTCAACTTCATCGGGTACATGTACGCGGACCGCGGGATCCATCTGGACGAGGCGGAAACGATGATCAAAAGGGCTCTCCAGCTCAAGCCGGGAAGCGGCTACATCATCGATTCCCTGGGATGGGTCTACTTCCGGAAGAACCGGCTGGACGAGGCCATCCGGTATCTGAAGGAAGCGGCCGAGATCATGCCCGAGGACGCGGCGATCCTCGAGCATCTCGGCGACGCCTATTCACGAACGGGACGGATCCCCGAAGCGATCGAGGCATACGAGAAAGCCGTCCGTTTCAATCCCGAAAACGAGCCGCTCAGGAAAAAGCTGCATGATCTGCGCACAGAGAAGAACCGCTGATCCCGGCCCGCCATTCACCACAGGCGACGGGACCGGCGGCCGGGACAGGAACATGAGAACCCGAACCGATGCGGGCCGGGTCCTCCCGTGGGCCGTCCTGCTGCTTCTGATCCCGGCCCTCCTCCCCGCCCTGGTCGGATGCGCAGGGAGGAGGCCGGCACTGCCTGCAACCCCCGGTGACCGGTATACATCGCCGGAGCACGCCCTGCGGGCCCTCGAGGCTTCCGCACCGGGCGATCAGGCCCTGACCGTAACGGCAC
>JBFMBA010000070.1:0-4888 GCA_040755475.1 Thermodesulfobacteriota bacterium | reverse complement strand
GCCGCTCTTCTTCCCCAGAACCACGTCGATCGCCTTGCCGCCCACGATCTCGTAATTGAGGAGCTCGGCCCGGCCGTATCCGTGCTCGTTGCGGCGGTCCCACATCTGGCGGGTGGCGATGCCCACCTCGACCTGGGAGGTCAGTGACCCGGTGAAGGGTTTGTACCATTCGGCGCCGGCCGGTCCCGAGAACCCCTTGACCATGGCGGAGAGCTCGCGGAACCCCTCCGTTGCCACGCCTGTCGGCGCAAGAAGGAAGGCCTCGATCCCCATGATGATTTCATCCAGCGGTCCGTTTCCGCCCAGGCCGTTGATGCAGGTGTGGGCGATCTCGGCTCCCGCCGAAATTCCGGCCAGCGTGTTGGCGGTGGAAAGGCCCCAGTTGTTGTGGCAGTGAACCTCGATGGGCACATTGACCATTTTCTTCACCTGGGCGACCTGCCAGGCGAAGCCCTGGGGATAGGAGGAGCCGCGGGTGTCGACGATGGCCACCGTGTCGGCCTTGCCTTCCTCCACCACGGGGACGATCAGCTGTCGGATCAGGTCCAGGGGGGCCCGGGCGCTCTCCATCAGGAAAAAGCAGACCTTCAACCCGTTGGCTTTGGCGTACTTCGTCAGGCCGACGATGTCCTCGGCGGCCTTTTCGCGGCTTCCCCAGATGTTCTTGATGATCGGGTCCAGGGCGGTGATCTCCATGATCGCCCAGTGGAGTTTGGCCTTGATCGCCCGGTCGATGTCGTCCCGCCGGGCGCGGCAGAAGCCGCAGACTTCGGCCTTCTTCATCTCCTTGGCCATTGTGGCCAGGGCGTCGAAATCCTCGTCGGAGACGGCGACCATGCCCCCCTCGATACGCTGCACACCCATATCCTCCAAGGCGTGGGCGATCTTCAGCTTCTCGTCCTTGCGGAATACAACCCCGGGGGTCTGCTCCCCGTCCCGAAGCGTGACGTCGTGAATCGTGACCTTCGAGGGAACCTTCCAGTCCGCCCGAACTTCAGGTTCGAAACCATAGGGACTCAGCGACCATTTGCCCGGCACCTTCCAGGGCGTCTCTGCTGCGTTGCTCATTCGAATTTCCTCCTTCACCGTGCTTGTTCTCAAAGACCGATCACAGGATTCACCGGAAAGGGTGAATCCCCGTCCTCCCGTCCCGGTCGTTCTACGCCAGTAAATTCTCGTCGTAGGGGGTCTGCGTGAGGACCTCGTTGCCTTCCTCGGTAATCAGTATCGTGTCCTCGATGCGGACCCCGCCGCCGCCGGGGGTGCCGGGAATGAAAATGCCCGGCTCCATGCTGAAGATCATGCCCGGTTTGAGCACGACCTCCTTCTCGCTCCCGATTGCGGCGACCTCTCCCACGATGGGGTAGGTCAGCCCGGTGACCCCGATGCTGTGCCCCAGCAGTCCGAGATAGTCGTGCCCCTTGAAACCGTGGTCGATGACGACCTGCCTGGCGGCGTTGTTCACGTCCGAATTGGTGTTCCCGGGTATCATCGTCCTGTGGATTTCCATCATCATCCCGTGGACGGCCCTGTATATTTTCTTGTGCTGATCGCTGGGTTTTCCGAAGATGACCGTCCGGGTGAAATCGGAGAAATAGCCGTTGAAGCAGCCGCCCAGATCCATGAAGACCAGTTCGTTCCAGTTGATCTTTCTGTCCGAGGCGAACCGCCGCAGGGGCGCCGTTCCATCTCCGGAGGTCACGATCAGACTGCACTGGGGCACCTCCATCCCGTTCGAGTAGAGCGAGTGCATCGCTTCGGCCAGAATCTCGCACTCCCTGACCCCCAGACCGATTTTTTTCATGGCCCGGTCCATCGCGATCGACGCCATTCGGCTTGCCACGCGCATGCATTTGATCTCTTCGCTGTTCTTGACCACCTGGGCATCGAGGACACAGTGGTCCCCGTTGACGAACTGGGCATTGGGAAATGCCTCCTGGAGCTTGAGCAGGGTCAGCATGGAGACGTGGTCGATGCCGATCTTCCCGCTGGTGATCCCCAGTTCGTCGAAGGCGGGGACGAATTTCTTCTTGATCTCCACCTCCACGATCCCGGGGTCCTCCATGGTGGCCAGGGGCCTGATGTTCTCCTTGGTCATCCAGTACATGGAGTCCCGGCACCGCTCGTAACAGCCGCTGGTGGGGAAAAGGAGCGGCTCCTTGTCCGGCGCCATGATGCCGGCATTGCGGGTGAGAAAGGAGATGGGCCACCACAGCGGGCGGTAGCCCGTCATGTACCGGATATTTTCCGCCTTGAAGCAGAGCAGCGCATCGAGTCCATGTCTCTTGATCTGCTCGTTGAGGCTCTTCGTCCGCTCCTTGCGCAGGAGGTCAAAGTCGATCCTTTTTGTCCAGTCTACTGCAAAATCCATTACTTGTCTCCTTTCTCGATAACCCCTCTGATGCTTTCTCCCGGTGGCAGGACCGGCCGCGATCGCCGTCATCCGCCGATCCGGCGCAGCTCCTGTTCGCGCGCAAGAATAAGAGAAGCGCCCCAGCGTGTCAAGCAGATATTGGGGGGGATGATGGTGACGCAAACTTTCGAAAAAAAAGATTTTGTGCTATTCTTGCAGGGTCAGGAAAGTGAGAGAAAAGAGCCGCCCCTGAACGCGGGGATCATCATCAGGAAGAAGCGGATTACGGCCGCTTCCCTCAGGGCCATGTGGTATTCCATGAGGGATTCAAAGCCGATGGCCGAGGTCAGGCAGGGGAAGGCGCCCACCACCCCCTGCGGACAGGTGACGATAACTTTACGAGTAGAGACTTGTACAGAAAGGAGAACCGTGATGAGTGACGACACCCAGTGCCCGGTAACGGGAAAGACTGACAAACGCATTTCCGGCGGCGGTACGTCGAACAGGGACTGGTGGCCGAACCAGTTGAATCTTAGGATCCTCCACCAGCACTCCTCCCTGTCCGATCCCATGGACGCAACCTTCAACTACGCCGAGGAATTCAAGACGCTGGACCTGGCGGCCCTGAAGAAGGACCTCCATGCGCTGATGACCGATTCGCAGGAGTGGTGGCCGGCCGATTACGGCCACTACGGACCGCTCTTCATTCGAATGGCCTGGCACAGTGCGGGGACCTACCGCATGGGCGACGGCCGCGGCGGGGCCGGATCCGGCTCCCAGCGTCTGGCGCCCCTTAACAGCTGGCCCGACAACGTCAACCTCGACAAGGCGCGCCGGCTGCTCTGGCCGATCAAGCAGAAATACGGCCGAAAGATCTCCTGGGCTGACCTGATGATCCTCGCCGGCAACTGCGCGCTCGAGTCGATGGGATTCAAGACCTTCGGCTTCGGCGGCGGCCGGCAGGACATCTGGGAGCCCGAGGAGGACATCTACTGGGGCAGCGAGGATACCTGGCTTGGCGACGATCGCTACTCCGGCGACCGGGACCTGGAGAATCCCCTGGCCGCCGTGCAGATGGGCCTTATCTACGTGAATCCGGAAGGGCCGAACGGCAACCCCGATCCGGTCGCCTCGGGCCGGGACGTTCGGGAGACCTTCGCACGCATGGCGATGAACGACGAAGAGACCGTTGCACTCACCGCCGGCGGCCACACCTTCGGAAAAGCCCATGGCGCCGGACCTGCGACCCATGTGGGACCCGAGCCCGAATCCGCCGCCATCGAAGATCAGGGCCTCGGCTGGAAAAGCAGCTTCGGCACCGGCAAGGGCGGCGATGCGATCGGCAGCGGCATCGAGGGCGCCTGGAAGCCGGACCCTGTCAAATGGGACATGGGCTATCTGAAGGTGCTGTTCAAATACGAGTGGGAGCTGGTGGAGAGCCCGGCCGGTGCCCATCAATGGCTGGCCAAGGACGTGGCCGAAGAGGACATGGTGGTGGACGCGCACGACCCGTCCAAGAAGCACCGGCCCATGATGACCACGGCGGACCTCTCCATGCGCTTCGATCCCATCTACGAGCCGATCGCCCGGCGCTACCTGGAAAACCCCGAAGAATTCGCCGACGCCTTCGCCCGGGCGTGGTTCAAGCTGACGCACCGCGACATGGGCCCCCGCGCCCGCTATCTCGGTCCGGAGGTCCCGGCGGAGGAGTTGATCTGGCAAGACCCGATGCCCGCGGTCGACCATGAACTGATCGGCGATCAGGACATCGCCGGGCTCAAGGGCAAGATCCTTGCAGCGGGTCTGACGATTCCGGAGCTGGTGTCCACGGCCTGGGCGTCGGCGTCCACGTTCCGCGGCTCGGACAAGCGCGGCGGGGCAAACGGGGCGCGCATCAGGCTAGCGCCGCAGAAGGACTGGGAGGTCAACGAACCGGCCCAGCTCGAGAAGGTACTCAAGACCCTGGAGGCAATCCGGAAGGAGTTCAACGGCGCCCAGTCGGGCGGGAAGCGGGTCTCGCTCGCCGATCTGATCGTCCTCGGCGGGTGTGCGGGCGTCGAGCAGGCGGCCAGGAATGCCGGTCACGATCTGACGGTTCCCTTCACGCCGGGACGCACGGACGCATCGCAGGAGCAGACCGACGCGGCCTCATTCGCCGTCCTCGAACCGAAAGCGGACGGGTTCCGGAACTACCTGAAAGCCAAATACAGCATTACGGCGGAGCACCTGCTGGTGGACCGTGCGCAGCTCTTGACGCTGACCGCCCCTGAGATGACGGTTCTGCTGGGCGGCTTGCGGGTCCTGAACGCCAATGTGGGGAAGTCCCCGCACGGCGTTTTCACCAAGCGGCCGGAGCAGCTCACCAACGACTTCTTCGTCAATCTGCTCGACATGAACACCACATGGAAGGCGACCGCCGGAGACGACAACCTGTTCGAAGGGCGCGATCGCGCATCGGGCGAAGCCAAGTGGACCGGCACCCGCGTCGATTTGATCTTCGGTTCGAACTCCCAGCACCCGGCACAGGCGGAAGTT
>JBFMBA010000069.1:0-2890 GCA_040755475.1 Thermodesulfobacteriota bacterium | reverse complement strand
CATTTGACCTTCTCGTTGACTTCCTTGAGATCAAAAAAGTTGGACCCGCGCATGACGCCGACGCCCAGACCCTCTTCGGGGTTGTCCCAGAAAAAGGCGCTGCGCCCCATCAGGCGGTAGAGCCGATCCGCAATCCAGCGCTGCGACTTGAAGTCCTCGACGGTGCGTGTATAGGCGATACCCTCCGTGTTTCCGATGTGATCGATTCTCCTGATTTTCCCGTCCCGTTTCATCGCGTATTCCCCTTTCTGGACGACACCTGCCCCCCGCCCCCGGGGCGGGCTTTCCCCCGGGAAGGGTGCCTCTGTGATGGCCTCACAACTGAAAGAATCAAAGCCCGGATCGTCCCCCGGACCTGCCGGGGGACTCAATGGGGCCGGGATACTTCTGCTAGCCTGCCGGGATGACGGGCAGCAGGAGGTGTGGCGGTTGATCCGGACCGGCGTGGAGCGTGACCTTTCCGCCGAATACGGAAAGCGGGCGGTCCTGCCTGTGGTCGTGGCGGAAGGGTCCTACACCGCTGTAAATCCTCCCCGTAACCGGCATAGACGGCTGCTCGAAGCCGGGATAGACGTAATCCCTGCCCCGCACGCTCAGGCCGATGCGGTACCCTTTCGGCACGACGATGCTGGTGGGCCAGATCTCCACGTCCAGCTCATACACCTCGCCCGGCGTGAGGGGCTGCTTCTCGTCGTGGGCATGGTAGGGCCGGTAGGGCAGCGTGCGCTCCGGATCGAGCTTCCGGTGGGAGGCGCGCAACCATCCGTGACCGACCGGCGTGTGGGGGTCGTTCGATCCCTGGAAGGTGATCTCGCGCATGTCGGGGGTGAAGACGCGCAGGACCAGGAAGAGGTCTGCGTCCTCGGTCTCGGAGGAGATGAAGAGCCTGGCGGCCACAGGGCCCGTGATTTCCGTCTCCTGCGTGAGCGCCGGCGTGAGGAAGGTCAGCCCCTCGCCCAGCGCCTCGTAAGTCATCTCGGCTGGGGCAGTGGGCGGTTCCATGGACAGGCTGGAACCGGTGAAATCGAGGTAGAACTTGGTCCATTGGGTCCGGGCAAGGGGCCACTCGTTCTCCGCCCGGGGAACGAACGTCTCCCCCGGATGCCGCACCTGGAGCAAAACCCTCGGCTGCTTGTCCCAACCCGTGTCCTCGCCCTTGAGGAAGTGGCCGAAGAAGCGCTTCTGGAGCGTCACGCCGTAGTCGGTGTAGAAGTGGGTGAAATGGTCCAGGCCGTGCATCTCGAGCCATTTCTGCTCTGTCCCGGCCTGGAGAAATCCCTCGATGTTGCCCCGCGGATGCAAGCCCACGCCGCCCCAGTTGCCTGCCGAAAGGACCGGGACGTTGATTTTCGAGAAGTCGGAGATCCGCGCCCGCCAGTAATCATCGATCAGCGGATGGTCGAGCAGATCCTGCCCGTGGTCGCAACGGTTGTTCTCCAGCTCTTCGTTCGAGAGCGTCTCGGGTCCCGAACACCACTCGCCGTTGATCCGGCTCCGGAAATCCCGCTTTCCCCTGCCGTGCTGGCGCAGGATGACCGTATCCCGGTACCAGGTATCGCCGAAGACACTCAGCATGCCCCCGTGGCGGCCGAAGTCCCGGTAATGGTCCGCCGCCCCCTCCCAGACGCAGATGGCTGCCAGATGGGGCGGCTGGAGCGGCGCCACCATCCACTGGTTCATGGCGTAATAGGAGATCCCGTTGAGCCCCACCTTCCCGCTGCACCAGGGCTGACGGGCCGCCCACTCGATGCACTCGTAAAAGTCCCGGGTCTCGCGCGGAGAAAAGATATCCATGTACCCCGGGGAGCGGCCCGCCCCGCGCGAGTCCACCCTGATGCAGGCGTAACCGTCGGGGACCCATTTCTCCGGGTCCACGGCCTCCCAGTTCTGGTAGCGGTTCGAGGTGCCCTGCACCGTCTCCGGGTGCTTGTCCGTCATCACCTTCCATTGCGCCGGGTAGCCGTCCTGCAGGTGCAGCCATTTGTTGTAAGGGCCGTAGTTCATGATGGCGGGATATGGCTCCTCGGCGATCGGCCGGTAGACATCGCAGCGCAGAACCACGCCGTCGTCCATTTCGATCGGCACGTCCCAGTCGATCCGCATCCCGCTGCGCACTTCGCTCTTGAAGCTCTCCATATGTCCTCCTCACGGGTCTGATATACAGCCGGCGCTCGATGGCCGGCTTCCCATATATTCCGGGAGCCTGTCCGGGTCCGCTTCAAACCCCGGTTCTGTGCGATCCTCGCCGTCCCGGCCGGTCCCTCCCGGAAGCCGGGATTCATCCTCACGGGGAGGGAATACGCCCTTTTTCAGGTGGGCGGGGGCGGCGCCAGGGGGGGGCTGTGCGCCGGCGCCGGCTTGTACAGGTACTGAATGGCAATGCCAACGGACATCAAGGCGATACCGGCGATGAAGGTCGCAGGGGTGTCCGAGAAGAGAAGAAACGAGGCCACCACGAACAGAATCCTTTCCGGGACCAGCAGCTTGCGCTGGAAGTACCCCTCGAACCCTATGGCGCAGCAGTAGAAGCCCATGAAACAGGTGACCCAGGTCGCCCCGATCCAGAGCCAGGAAGCGCCCGGGTCCATGAGAATGGGGGTGTAGGCCATCAGGAAAGGCACGATGTAGAGCGCCCATGCCAGGCGGACCGATGCGAAGCCGGTCCGCATCGGATCGGAGCCCGCGATCCCCGCCGCAATGAAGGCGGCCAGGGCGAAAGGAGGGGTCAGCGGCGCGGTAATGGTGAACCAGAGCACGATCATGTGGGCGTTCAGCATGGGGACCCCCATCTTGATCAATGCCGGGACGGCGAGGATCGACAGGAGGATGTAGGCCGCCGACGACGTCATTCCCATCCCCATGACATAAGCCGCCATTCCGCAAAGGATGA
>JBFMBA010000068.1:0-18056 GCA_040755475.1 Thermodesulfobacteriota bacterium | reverse complement strand
AATCAACACACCCCCGGTAGCGAAAGTAATGCAAGAAGGGAAATCTGCCGATAGGGCGATAGTGCATCGACATTCTGTGCGGAATATCCGCGCTCCGGGGGCGGAGGGGGTCGTGAATACAGACCGAAACGCTGCGGATCCGGCAATGCGCAGAGGGAGCCACGTTGCGATGGCGAAGATCCTGATTGGGCTGCTCTGTCTTGTCCTCCCGGGTCTGCCCGCTCCTGCCCGGGGGCAGGGAGACGGCGGTCCGGAGCTGAAAGCCGGCCGGACACCCGTGTACGGCTACCGGGTCGTCCGTTCCTATCCCCATGACCGGCGGGCCTTTACCCAGGGACTCGTCTATGAAAGGGGTTTCTTCTACGAGGGGACGGGACTCCACGGGCGCTCCTCGCTGCGGAAGGTGGAGCCCCTTTCCGGCCGCGTGCTCCAGGAGGCGAGGCTCGAGCGGATCCATTTCGGCGAAGGGATCACGGTCTTCGGCGAGCGGATCGTGCAGCTCACTTGGACCTCCCGGGTCGGATTCGTCTACGACAAGGCCTCCTTCAACCTGCTTCACCGGTTCGGCTACCCCGGGGAAGGCTGGGGGATCACCCACGACGGCGAACGGCTGATCATGAGCGACGGGACGGCCTTCCTGCGCTTCCTCAGCCCGAGGAATTACCGTGCGCTGTCGTCCCTTGGCGTGTATGACGACAGAGGGCCCGTCGCCGGACTGAACGAGCTGGAGTTCGTCCAGGGGGCCATCTACGCCAACGTCTGGCCCACGGACCGCATTGCGGTCATCGATCCGGGAACGGGGCGGATTGCGGCCTGGATCGACCTGAGCGGTCTGCTGGAGGCGCGCGATGCGAGGGGTGACGATGTCCTCAACGGCATCGCCTACGACCCCAAAACGGACCGCCTGTTCGTCACGGGGAAGCTGTGGCCGAAGGTATTTGAAATCCGGACCGTGCCGGGCGCGTCCCTGCCGGGCCCGCAGGGGGGCATGATCACGGGGCCGCGCCGCTGAAGGAAGATGCCGTGCCTGAATATGGTGGTCCCCCCCGTACGGGGCATTGTTTCGCTCCACACCCGTCATCCCATCGCGAGGACAAACACCGGAACCCGCATTTCACGTCCGCAGCGTCAGCCAGCGGGTCCAGTGCTTGGAGGGAAGGCGCATTGAAAGAATCCCATCATGCATGGGGGACTTCAAAAGAGGTGGTGAGGACCCGGTCGGTGTAGGGCAAGCTCACGGGGTTCCAGCGCCCGGCGAAGGGCGTCTCATGCCGGGGCCGCAAAGGGCGGGAGCCGTCTCCGCCAGTCGGGCAGGGCGGCGAGGGCGCGGCGGGCGTAGGCGTGTCCCCGGTCCTTTTTCCGGAACCGGCCGGAGAGGGGCGGGAAGAGGCCGAAGGCCACGTTCATCGGCTGGAAGGTCCGCCGGTCGGCCCGCTGGAGATGGCCGATCAGGGCGCCTAGGGCGGTCTCGGGCGGCGGTATGGTCATCTCACCCCCCTTAACGAGGATCGACGCGTTGATCCCGGCCAGGAGACCCATCGCCGTGGACTCGACGTAGCCCTCCACGCCCGTGATCTGGCCCGCGAAGAAGAGATCCGGCCGGCTGCGAAGCTGGAGAAAAGGGGTGAGCAGGGCGGGCGCGTTGAGAAATGTGTTCCGGTGGACGCTGCCGTACCGGGCGAACTCGGCCTTTTCCAGGCCGGGGATCGTGCGGAAGATCCGCCTCTGCTCCGGCCAGGTGAGTTTGGTCTGGAATCCGACGATATTGAACAGCCTCCCTTCTCTGTCCTCGCGCCGCAGCTGGACGACGGCGTGGGGGCGGCGGCCCGTCACCGGATCGGTCAAGCCGACCGGCTTCATCGGCCCGTGCGTCAGGGTTTCGATGCCCCGGCGGGCGATCACCTCGACGGGGAGACATCCCTCGAAGCACTTGAGCTCCTCGAAGCTGTGCAGGGGCACCTCCGCCGCTTCCGTCAGGGCCTTCCAGAATCGCTCGTAGGTGTCCCTGTCCATGGGGCAGTTGAGGTAGTCCGGATCGCCGTGGCCGTAGCGGGAGGCCGCAAAAACGCGGTCCATGGCGATGGATGCGCCCTCGACGATGGGCGAGACCGCATCGTGGAAGTAGAGGGACTCGTGGCCGGTCTGGTCGGCGATGGCGGCGGCGAGCCGGTCGGAGGTCAGGGGGCCGGTGGCGACAATGGTGACGCCCTCCGGCGGGATCCCGGTCATCTCCCCGCGGACGATCTCCAGGCCCGCGCGGCCGGCGAGGCGCTCCTCGATGAAGCGGGAAAAGGCGAGACGGTCCACGGCGAGGGCCTTGCCCGCGGGAACGGCCGTGGCGTCCGCCGCCGCCATGATCAGCGAATCCATGCGGCGCAGCTCCTCCTTGAGGAGGCCGACGGCGTTGTCCGGGGAGTTGGAGCGGAGGGAATTGCTGCAGACCAGCTCGGCCAGAAGCGGCGACGTGTGGGCGGGGGAGAACCGGGCCGGCTTCATCTCCCGGAGACGCACAGGGCATCCGCGCCCGAGGAGCTGCCAGGCTGCCTCGCAGCCGGCAAGCCCCCCGCCGATCACCGTGATCATCATTTCTTGATCTTCATGATATTCTTGCACTCGGGGTAGCCGGTGCAGCCCAGGAATTTTCCGTATCGGCCCGTTTTGACGGCGGTCGGCCTGCCGCACTTGTCGCAGGGCACGTCGGAGATTTCCTGCGGCGCCCCGGCAGCCGAACTCCCAGATGGAGCGACCTTGACGATGTTCTTGCACTCCGGGTATCCCGTGCAGCCCAGAAAGGCGCCGTACCGGCCCCTTTTGAGGGCCATCGGCTTGCCGCATTTCTCGCAGAGGGTCTCGGGCTGGGTCCCCCCGGCGGCCGGGGCGGTGGGCGTGCCGTCGGGGGCCAGGTTGATCGTGTGCTTGCACTCGGGATATCCGGAACAGCCGAGAAATTTTCCGAACCGCCCCTGCCGGGCGAGCATGGGCTTTGCGCAGAGGGGGCAGGGGATGTCGGTGGTCTTCTCCTCCAGCAGAATGTCGCCCTTTTCATCCTGCTTGAAATTCTTGGTGTTCTTGCAGGCCGGGTAGTTCGTGCAGGCGAGGAAACGGCCGTTTTTCCCCCATTTGATCACCATGGGTTTGCCGCACTTTTCGCAGGAGAGATCCGTCGGGGTCTCCTCCCGTTTGACGTTGGTCATGTTTGCCTTTGCCTTTCTGAGCTCTTCCTGGAAGGGGATAAAAAAATTGTTCAGCGTTTCCAGACGTTTTGAATTTCCCTCCTCGATCCGGTCGAGCTCGGTTTCCATCCCGGCGGTGAAGGCCACGTCCAGGATCCGCGGGAAGTTCTTCACGAGCAGATCGGTGACGAGGATGCCCAGCTCGGTGGGGACAAACTTCCCCTTTTCCAGAAGAACGTATTCCCGCTCCTGGATCGTGGTGAGAATCGCCGCGTAGGTGCTCGGGCGGCCGATGCCGTTTTCCTCCAGCTCCCGGACCAGCGAGGCTTCGGAGAAGCGGGGGGGAGGCTGGGTGAATTTCTGTTCGGGTTTCAGCTCGAGGAGCTTGAGCGCCTCGCCTGGGCGGACCTCGGGGATGAGCTTGCCGAATCCGTTCTCGTCGACGTTGTCCTCCTTGCCCTCGGTATACAGGACGGTGAAGCCCGGGAACTTCATCACCGAGCCCTGCGACCGGAAGAGATAGCCGGCGGCGGCGATGTCCACCGTGGTCTGATCCAGCACGGCGGGATTCATCTGGGAGGCGACGAACCGGTTCCAGATGAGTTGGTAGAGGCGGAACTGGTCAGGGGTCAAAAACGGCTTGATCGCCTGGGGCGGGTGGGCCGTCGACGACGGCCTGATCGCCTCATGAGCGTCCTGGGCTGCATCGGCGACCCGGAAGACCCGCGCCTTGGAAGGCAGAAAGGCGGGATCATAGTTCTGTCCGATATACTGGCGAACGTCGTTGATCGCCTCGGCGGCGACGCGGATCGAGTCGGTCCGCATGTAGGTGATCAGTCCGACGGGCCCTTCGGCGCCCAGCTCGATTCCTTCGTAGAGCTTCTGGGCGGTGGACATGGTTTTCTTCGCCGAAAAATGCAGCCACCGGGAAGCCTCCTGCTGCAGTTTGCTCGTGGTGAAGGGAGGGGGAGGCTGACGCTTGACCTCTTTCTTCTCTACGGACGAAACGACGAAAGAGGCCGATTGCAGTGCGGCGACCACCTCCGCCGAGCGTTCGGCATTGGAGATTTTCGCCTTTTTCCCGTCTATCTTGATCAGTTTGGCCTCGAAGGGGGGCGGCTGTGACCCCTCCAGCAATGCGGTGAGGTTCCAGTATTCCTCGGGGACGAAGGCCCTGATTTCGGCTTCCCGGTCGCAGATGATACGGACCGCCACCGACTGCACGCGGCCGGCCGAGAGCCCCCGCTTCACCTTCTCCCAGAGGACCGGGCTGATCTGGTAGCCCACGAGACGGTCGAGGATCCGCCGGGTCTGCTGCGCCTCGTAGCGGTTGAAGTTCAGTTCGCGGGGGTGCGCGATCCCGTCGAGAATGGTCTCCCTTGTGAGATCGTTGAACTGGACCCTCAGGATGGTCCTGCCTTTGCCGCCGATCTCTTCGGCGATGTGCCAGGCGATTGCCTCACCCTCCCGGTCCGGGTCGGGGGCGAGCAGGATCCGGTCGGCCCGGGACGCCGCTTTTTTGAGTTCGGCAATCACCTTCTTCTTGCTTTCCATGACCAGGTAGGTCGGCTCGAAGCCGCTCTCGGTGTCGATGCCCAGGGTGTTCTTGGGCAGGTCCTTGACATGGCCGACGGAGGCCCGGATGTCGTACTGGTCGCCGAGGTATTTCCGAAGCGTTTTCACCTTCGTGGGGGATTCGACTATGATGAGTGAATTCAAAAGATTTTACTCCTTGCGCGTAAACAGATTGCCCGGCATCCGCCGGATGATTTGATTCAGTTCGAGGACGAGCAGGCCGGCCTGCACCTCCTGGGCCGCCAGACCCGAAGCGGCGATCAGCCTGTCCACGTCGGCCGGCTCATGGGTGATCAGCGTCAGAAGCCTTTGTTCCCTTTCTTCCAGCGCCTGGGTCTGGGAGGGCAAGGGGTCGGGCCCCTGGTCCGGACCGGCCGCCCTGACGCCGACCGCCGAGGTCAGCGGGAGCTGCTCCGGGCAGGGCTGCGGTATGCCCGCCTGAGGGAGGATCTCCTCCAGAATGTCCTCCGCATTCTCGATCAGTTTCGCCCCCTGCTTGATCAGGCGGTTGGTTCCCCGGGAGCCGGCGGAACCGACCGCCCCCGGGACGGCAAAGACCGAGCGTCCCTGTTCGGCCGCAATCCGCGCGGTGATCAGTGATCCGCTCTTCTCCCCGGCCTCGACCACAACGACGCCGAGCGCGATGCCGCTGATGATCCGGTTGCGGGCGGGGAAATTGGGGGCGTTGGGGGGTGTTCCGAAGGGAAATTCGGTGACCACGGCGCCGTGGGCGGCGATATCGCCGGCCAGGGATTGATTCTCAGGTGGATAGAGAACATCGAGGCCGCATCCCAGGACGGCGATGGTTCTTCCCTTGCCGGCGAGGGCTCCCCGGTGGGCCGCCGAGTCGATGCCGCGGGCCAGCCCGCTGATGACCGTGATCCCCCCGAGGGCCAGTTCGCGGCTCAGCTTTTCCGTGACGAATTTCCCGTAGGTGGAGGCCACGCGGGAGCCGACGACGGCCACGCCGACCTCATGGGCGAGCAGGGAGCCCCGCACGTAAAGAAAGGGGGGGTAGTCGTAAATGTTGAGGAGATTGGAAGGGTAGATCGGGTCCTGGCAGGTGACGACAGAAACCCCTCTTTTTCGGCAGCGGTCCGCCTCCTCTTCAGCGAATCCCCAGTCGGAAAAGGATCGGATGTGATCGGCCGTTTTTGGACCGATCCCGGGGATGACCTGAAGGCTCGAGACGGAAGCCCGAAAGACCGCCTCGGGGGTTCCGAAGGCCGCAAGCAGGTTGCGGTAACCCACGCAACCCACGCCCTCCACCGCCTTGAGCGCGATCCAGTATGTAAGCGATTCGTCGATCATGACCCTGCCGGTTTCTTCGGATGATGCCGGATGATGCTCGTCTGCCGGCAACGGTGCAAATACACTGAAAATCGGCGGACGATATATCGGATGGCGCAGGGGTGTCAAGTTTTTTTACGGGTGAAAAACCGTTGCGTTCTTTTGTGCTTTGGGCTAGACGTACAAAGATACAGAGGAGTTTTCATGATGGCGCAATGGCTTACCGCAGCGGTTTTTCTGATCTTGATGAGTCAGTCGCTCTTCGACCCGACATCCCTGTTCGCTCAGGGGGGGAGAGGCATGCCCATCGGCGGCGTGAGCTCTGCGGACCTGCTGCCGGTTCTCACCGTCATGCCGCGGGAGGTCGATTTCGGCGCGATCGGACCGGGAGAGGAGGCGAAGAGCGTCGTTTACCTCAGGAACGTCGGTTCAGGCACTCTGGAGTGGTCGACGGAAGGCCCGGCGGGCTGGGTGAAGCTGGATGACCAGAGGCTGTCCGGCGTGGTGGGGGAATCGCCCGAACCCGTGAGGGTTCAGCTCCTTTTTCAGGAGAGGAATGAGTCGGGAAAATCATCGGACTGCACATTGGTCCTCAGCCTCGAAGGGGGCGGACGGAAAGCCACCTTTCAGCGGGTGGTGCCCATGGGGGCCCTGCGGGAGCAGGTCCGAATCCAATCGCAGGGCGGAACGAGGACCCTCTTTCTCAATGTACGGCCCTCGGAACATTCTGCCACCTCTCTGCTGAGCGTGGAGCCGCTTCACATGGATTTCGGCAAGGTCCGCCCCGGGGAGCAGGCCACACGGCGGATCATGATCAGGAACCGGGGGAAGGAGCCCCTGAAATGGAGGGCGGTTTCGTCGGGAAAGAGACGGCCGTCGATGGCGGAGCAGTTCCCCCGGGGCCGCTATATCTCCTTTCAAAACGCGGCCACCGCGGGGAGCGAGGGTTTTTCCGCGGCCGCACCGTTTAAGGATACGCTCGAATTTTCCGGGACGTGGGGCCTGGAGGGTGGATATCCCGCCACCCAGTCCGGCGAGTATGCCACCCTGCGCTATCGGTTCACCGGGACCGGGATCCGCCTTTACATCCAGAGGACGCCGGAGGGGGATCCCCTCCTGATTTACCTCAATGACCAGTTTGTGACCCTTGTTGACGGCTATTCGGAGCGTCAAGCGCGGCTGGAGGTGGATATCACGGAAAACCAGCCGGACGGGCCGCATGTGCTCGGCTTGGTAAGCGAAGGGGGCCGGATGGTCATCGAGGGGGTGAGGATTTACGGGAAACCTCTGTTGAAGGGGCCTCCCGGCTGGATCAACATTTTTCCCGACAGCGGTATGACCACACGCGAAACCGATTACGTCAACATCGTCCTGAACGCACCCAAGGAGGCGCCCGGCGGCTATGCGGAGCTGGTTCACGTCGGTTCGAACGGCGGCGATGCCGTGGTCGAGGTGTATATGGATGTGGTGGCCGACACGCAGCCGCGGGTCCTGGACGTCCACCGGTACCTGGCAGGCTCAAACTATCTCTATACGACCAATCCCCAGGCGGAGGCGTCGCGCCTGCAGATCCAGGGCTATCGGAGCCTCGGGATCGCCTTTCGCCTTTTTGCCCCCGGAACACCGGGGACGACCGAATTTTTGCGCTGGTTCAATCCGGTCAAGGGCGACCATTTCTATTCCTCGGATCCGGCGGGGGGCGGGAAACCGCTGGCCGGCTATATCCTCGAGGGATCGATCGGGAACATCGCTACCTTTCGCCTGGCAGGGACCCGCGAACTCTATCGCTGGTATCATCCAGCGAGCGGCCGGCACTTCTACACGACCGACCAGAACGGCGAAGGGCTCGGAAAGAAGGGGTATCGCTTCGACGGCATCGCGGGGTTTGTACGCTGAGGATGCGGAAAAAAATATCTCTCGGATATTGACAAGCGAAGGCAAAGGGGATATAAGCCACATTCTTTGAGAGGACTGAACACAGTGCGTCGCGAGGATAAGCGCCTGTAGCTCAGCTGGATAGAGCAACGGACTTCTAATCCGTGGGTCGAGAGTTCGAATCCCTCCAGGCGCGCCAGGCATGGATGGTGGGTGTAGCTCAGTTGGTTAGAGTGCCGGGTTGTGGCCCCGGAGGCCGAGGGTTCAAATCCCTTCACTCACCCCAAATTTTTCGTTCGACCGGTGAAGGAGAATAAGGCGCCCGTAGCTCAGCTGGATAGAGTCGCAGACTTCGAATCTGTTGGTCGTAGGTTCGAATCCTACCGGGCGCGCCATATTTTACTGAAGAAATACGACCGTTTGTGGGCCCTTAGCTCAGCTGGTAGAGCAACTGACTCTTAATCAGTAGGTTGTCGGTTCGACCCCGACAGGGCTCACCAAAAAAAACAAGGGGTTAGCCGTTTAGGCTGCCCCTTTTTTTTATGCGCCCGGCAGGGCGCACCCATTTGATAAACTGTTTTCTTCCCAAAAAAGTTTTTTTAATTCAATTCAGGAGAGGTGCCTCTATGCGTACAAATCGGGTAAAGGACAAGATCAGACAGGGCAAGATAGCGCTTGGAGCGGACGTGACAACCCCCGATCCCTGGCTTGTGGAGGCAATCGGCCTTGCCGGCTTCGATGCCGCATTCATTGACACGGAGCACACCTCCATGGACTTCGGGGTGGTCGAGAATCTGGTTCGCGCCTGTGACTCCGTGGGCATAACAGCCAATATTCGGGTGCCCTCCAGCGATCCCGCCATGATCTTGCGGATACTGGATATGGGGGCGCAGATGATAACGGTTCCTCATATCGGAGGGAAAGACGACGCACTCAGAGCGGTCAGGGCAGTCCGCTACCCTCCGCTGGGCGAGCGCGGAGTGGGCACACAAACAAGGGGCTACCGGGTGGCAGATGTTCCGCTGAAGGAGTACATAGAAAGATCCAACGCTGAGATTCTTCTGGCGGTGATGATAGAGGACAAGAAGGCAATCGATGACGTCGAGGAAATGGCCTCCATCGAGGGGCTGGACCTTATTACTGTCGGAGCTCATGACATTTCAATGGCTTTGGGGGTTCCAGGTGTTCCTTCCGCTGATACGACGAGGAAGACAATGGAGGACATTGCCCTTCGGGTCAAGAGGGTGGGCAAAGCCAAAATGTCCATCTCACTGTATCATCCTGCTTCTGGCTGGGATGTGAAGGATATAGGCAAGCTCAAGAGTATGGGGGTTGCCTGTTTCAAGCTCTGTCCCGACGGGCCGGCCAGGCTGCTGGCCGCCTACAGGCAGCAGGTCCGGGAGGTGCGGGAGGAACTGGGAAAACACGAGCACGGGCCGGGGAATTCTGTCTGAGCCGCATGGCGGCGTAACCCGATGGATCCACGGTCGATGCCGGAACGGATACCACTGACGGTAAGAGCGTGAAAGCTGGGGGCGCAGCCCTGGAGTGACTGCCTCCGAAGATTCGACGACAACACGATCATCCACAATGCCGATCGCTCCGGGTTCGCCTGGAAGGCCCCTGGGGGGACCGGTTCTTCTTCGGCAACGGTTGGCCATTCGAAAAAAGATACCCGGTTGTTGCGGGGGAGATTCCGGGTTTCAAACGCCGGCCGGCGTCTGATCCGGAAAAATCTTCGCCGGGCAACCAGGCGGAAAGAAAGAACACAAACATCGGCCTGCAGCGTCAGAAGAAACCGCTATGCTGCGCAAGGCGAGCGTCAGGGAAACGATCGACAAGCTCGGCCTCGAGATCGTAGCCAGTTCGCCGGGCGAGTTTACCGCGTCGGTAACGGAAGAGGTCCAGAAATGGATCAAGCTGGTAAAAGAGGCGGGTATCTCCCCGGAGTGACGGGGACGGTCAAAGGCCTGTGGCTAGCGCGCTTCTGGTTTGCATGGCCCAACGGGGGCGTGGAGCGCGGATCGGGAAGCCGCTGCGCGCCCCACGCCCGCCGTCAGGCGCTTTCATGTCGTCATCACGATCACTGCATCTGATCACAGGTTCGGCAGACAGCAGCGCATCGGTGTTACAATTTGAATGTGATCCCTGCCAGATAACTCACATCTGCCTCGGGCGCGGTCAGGCCGAACTTGACCCCGGCGTTCAGGCTGATCGTCTCCGAAAGATCGTAGAGCAGTCCCCCCAGTGCAAATGCCGGATGGGTGCCGCTGCCGGTGGCGGGGTTGGTTTGGATGCCCACGTTGGCCGCGGCCTTCAGGTTCCTGATCAACGCGAATTCACCGGCCAGCGAGGCGTGCCAGAGGTTTCTGCGGTCTGCTGCGTTGTTGTCATTCCGGATATAGCCGAGGTTCAGGTGAAAGGCCCAGGGTTCCCGCTTCTTCGTCGTGATGAAAAAGAGGCGGTAGGCGGCGCGTCCGGAGCCGAACCCCATGTCTTCGTCGCCCGTCGGCAGGGTGATGCCCGGCTTCAGGGCGAGTCCCCAGCCACCCTGCTCGAAGATGCGCCACTTGAGATCGAGACTCAGATCGGAGATGCCGTTCGCACGGGCGACCGGATCGTCGCCGCGACGGCTTGACAGCCACTGATAGGGCGCTCTGACCGCAAGGTCGATCTGTTCGGTGAAACCATATGTGAGCGTGAGGGCCGCATCGACAGTCTCCCTTTTCTCCATGCTCCCATCGGCCCGTGTTTCCCTGTCATGAGCGAATTCGCCCGTGATCTCCAGCTGAAAGCCCCCCTTGCCGGCGCTTCCCGCATCGTCCGTGATCAGGGGGTGGGCCGCATGGGCGGTGAATGCACCCAGGACGAACCATCCCAGAACGGCGACCGGAAGACTCAACGAATCACTTCTGAAAACATGCATCGCGCGGTTCCTTTCTTGCTTTGACGCTATGTTGTCTTGTGGTGGCCGGGCTTGGCGGCCGAATTCCCGTTGCCACAGGAACAGCCGGCACAGCCTGAACAGGTCCAATCCTTCTTGAGCGAACGGTACAGCAATCCCGCCGCTGCTGCGATGATGCCGGCAATTAACAGCAGATCGAATAGACTCATGGATTCTTCCTCCCGATTCGACTTGAACAGATTCATGACCTTTTCAACTAGGACAACCCCAGGAGCCGGCCACCCTGATAGATGACGCAGGCCACCCCCCAGGCCAGTACCGTCTGATACGCGAAGGCGGCGCCGAACCATTTCCAGGTGCCGAACTCCTGACGCATGGCAATGGCAACGACGACGCAGGGCATGTAGAGCAGGACGAAGACCATGAAGGCGTAAGCCGAAAGGGGCGTGAAGGCCTTCACGATCATCCCGTTGAGCCGGGCGTTCAGCTCGCCCTCGTTCCCGGTGAGGCTGGCGATACCGAAGGTCGATACAGCATTGACCGCTGCATCCCGGGAGGCTTTCATGAACGTGACGCCGATTTTCCGGAGGTCGTCGGCCAAGGGCGGCGCGGCCTCTTTTTCTTCGTCGCCCCCGACCGCATAGATCTCGGCCATGGTTCCCACGACGATCTCCTTGGCGATGATGCCGCTGATCAGCGACGATGAGGCCTCCCAGGTTCCGAACCCGAGCGGCTGGAAGATCGGAGCGATGGCCTGCCCGGTCTTGCCGAGATAGGAGTCCTTCTTCTCGGCAACGCCCCAGGGCAGGTTCAGGAGGAACCAGACGAGGACCGACACGGCCAGGATGTAAGTCCCCGCCTTGATGAGGAAGTGCTTGCCTTTCTCCCAGGTATGGATCAGGAGGCTTCTGAGGGATGGCATGCGGTAGGGGGGAAGCTCCATGATGAAGAGGGGGGATTCCCCCCGGAATAGGGTTTTCTTGAAGACCAGACCCATAAGGATGGCCAGAACGATGCCCAGGGTGTAAAGGGACCAGAGTACCGTGCCGGCACTGTCGGCGAAAAAGGCACCCGTGAAGACCACGTAGACGGGCAGACGGGCGCCGCATGAGGTCAAGGGGATCAGGAGGGCTGTGAGGACCCTGTCGCGGGGATTCTCCAGGGTCCGGGTCGCGTAGATGGCCGGCACGTTGCAGCCGAAGCCCAGGAGCATGGGGATGAATGATTTGCCGTGCAGTCCGATGGCGTGCATGGCCCGGTCCATGACGAAGGCGGCCCGCGCCATGTAACCGCTGCCCTCCAGAAAGGTGATGAAGAACATCATGGCGAAGATGGCCGGCACAAAGGCCAGGACAAAGCCGACGCCCGTGACGATGCCCTCAGTAAGCAGCGATACCGTCCATTCCGGGGAGCCGATTCCTCCGAGTAGGGCCGCCGCCTGCCTTTTCAGCGGGCCGGTCATCGTCCCGTCGATCCAGTCGGTAAAGGGCGAGGAGATGTCGAAGGTCAGTTTGAAGACAAGCCACATGGCGATCAGAAAGAGGGGGATGCCCATATACCGGTTCAGGACGATGGTATCGATCCTCTCGGTTATCTCCCGCTTTCTCCGCTCCGGTTTCTGCAACGACTCCCGGGTCACCCCCGCCGCCCGGTCGTAGCGGGCGTCGGCCATCAGGGCGGCGAGATCCTCGCCGTGCGCCTCGCGAAGATGGCGGGTGGCGGCCCTGATAAAAGGGGCGTCCGCCTTGAGGCCCGTCTCCGCGAGGACCTGTTCGTCGCTTTCGAGCAGTTTGAGGGCCAGCCAGCGGCGGGGAAGCGCCGCCGGCTTCCCGTCGCCGGCTTCAAGCTCTGCCTGGATGCTGCTGACGGCATCTTCGATGTCGCCGCCGTAGGTAATGTGTTGCGATCGAAGCACCGGAGAGGATTCTGCGCTCTCCAGGGCAGTTTCGATGAGCCCGTCGATCCCTTCCTTTTTCGTGGCGACCGTGGGAACGACCGGGATGCCCAGCAGCGATGCCAGGGATTTGGTATCGATCCTGAGCCCCTTTTCTTCGGCTTCGTCAAAGATGTTCAGGGCCATGACAACGGGGGCCCCCAGCTCCAGCAACTGGAAGGTGAGGTAGAGATTCCTCTCCAGGTTGGTAGCGTCGACCACGTTGACGATCACGTCGGGTTTCTCATGGACGAGGTAGTCGCGGGCGATGATCTCCTCCTGGCTGAAAGGGCTCAGGCTGTAAATCCCGGGGAGGTCGACGAGGGTGACGGGCCTGCCCCGATGATGGAAAGAGGCGCTCTTTTTTTCGACGGTGACGCCCGGCCAGTTGCCCACGTGAAGCCTGGCGCCGGCGATGGCGTTGATCAGTGTGGATTTGCCCGAATTGGGGTTGCCGGCGACGGCGACCGTGATTGTCCCCCATTTCGCCCCTGCGGCGCCGGCGGGCAGGCTGTCGATCGTTTTCATGGATGTCGAACCTCCTCCATTTCGATTTGATCGGCCTCCCGCTTCCGGAGGGAAAGGCGGTAATTTTTGAGACGCACCTCCAGGGGATCACCCAGTGGCGCGATCTTTTCCACCGTCACATCGGTGCGGGGGATGATGCCCATATCCATCAGCCTGCGCTTGAGCGGGTCCAGGGCGTGAATTTTCGAGATACGCCCGGTCTGGCCGGGCCTGAGATCAGCCAGTGTCATTCGCCACTCCTCCTCACGTAGATTCGCATCGCGATGCTTCTTCCCAGGGCAATGCGCGCTTCGTCGAGGCGCAGGATCAGCGGGCCGCAGCCCCTGTTGACGATCATCTCGATACGCTGTCCCGGACGGAGCCCCATGCTTTTTAGGTGCTCCCGGCACCCGCCGTTTTGATGCCCGTATCCCTGACTCCCGGCGGGCTCGACGATTTCCCCTGTTTCACCCACCCCCAGAAAAGCCAATGGCGACATGTGAACCCTCCCTTTCTTTGCTTGGTCTGATGATATTGATAATCATTATCATGTTACAGCAAAAAAATTATCTCCTCCTGCACTCCTCGCAGATTCCGTAAAGATACATCTCGTGACCGGTGAGCTGGAAACCGTACTGGGCCGAAAGCCGCTTCTGCAATTCCTCGATGACCGTATCGACAACCTCGACGGTCTTGCCGCAGCCCCGGCAGACCAGGTGATCGTGGTGGGAGTGGCCGTAGTGATGCTCGTAGCGCATCATGCCGTCGCTGAAATCAACCTCGCGCGCCAGGCCCGCTTCGCAAAAGAGCTTCAATACCCGGTAAACGGTGGCCTGACCGACGGCACTGTCCCGCTGCTTCACCTTATCGTACAGCTCTGCTGCGGTGATGTGCTCCTCCGTTTTCAGGAATTCCTCGAGTATCAGTTCCCGCTGGAGCGTGTCCCGCAGGCCTTTTTTTTCCAGGAATTCTTCAAATAGCCGAGCTTCCTTCTTCATGGCTGTTTCCATGCAAAATGATAATCATTCTCACAAAGAGCTCTCTACCGGAGGGGAAACCCTTTGTCAAGAAAAAAATGTGCCTGATTGCCGGCCTGCTGGCCCGGTGGCTCTGACGTCGCGTCCTGCCTGGTCATTCCAGGGCCGTGCAGAGGCCGGGTCGGCAGTCAATGCGGGTCACAAAAAGCGAGGGGCAAGCCGCCAATGTCCGGTACGATCGGTACATGTGGTGTATGCCCGGATGCCCGCGGCACACCGGAATGTTCCGGGCCGCGCGAAACCCCGGAATCCTGAAGGGAGAACATGCGGCATTTCCGCTGCCTCGCAGCGGTCGGCGGAGATGCGCGTCGAGGCTTTGCACATCAGTGGAGGTCCGGCCGGTATTTCGTCGAATAATCCTCCTCGATCACCCGGTCTATTTCGGAAGGCTCGACCTCCCTGCATCGCTTCAGCAGTCGTTTGTAACGGGCGGTGTCAAAGGACCTTTTGCTTGATGCCGACGCGTAC
The DNA here is from genome assembly GCA_040755475.1 of Thermodesulfobacteriota bacterium. Classification (GTDB taxonomy): domain Bacteria; phylum Desulfobacterota; class Syntrophia; order Syntrophales; family UBA5619; genus JAKAFS01. Next base: position 3,293 of record JBFMBA010000068.1, on the reverse strand, counting down.
ATCACATGAAGCAGAATCATGATGATGAAATGGATGGCCTCGTGGCGGGAGCACCCCCGGTCCTCCATCGTTTCGCAGAAAAGGGTGGCCTCGATGGGGTTCTCGGTGGAAAGCTGGTCTTCCACCATCTGGTGCGTGCTGATGTGCAGGAAGGGATTGAAGGTCCTGCCTTTTTCATAGGCGCCCCCGTCGAGAATGCGGGTGTCTTCAAAATGCCCGCCGTACTGTTCGTGCTCCAGCAGGATATCCGCCAGCTGGTCATCCCTGTCGGACAACTCGCCGCGCCTTCCGGATTTCACCAGCTGCCATACGCGGTGGACCGTGCGGCGAAAGAGCATTCGCTGAACCTTTTCCGATTTCCGCGCGGCATTGTCGCTCATACCCAACCTCTTCCCCCAGGGGCGGTTAAAACCCCGAGATGCTGACCAGGACCCTGCGATCCCGCGGTTCGTTGTCGAAGTCGACCAGGACGATCTGCTGCCAGGTTCCCAGAACGAGGCGGCCTCCGGCCAGCGGGACGGTGAGCGATGGCCCCAGGAGCGCCGCCCGCACATGGGCATACCCGTTCCCGTCCCCCCACCTGGCGTCGTGGCGATAGGGGATTCCGGCCGGTGCGAGGCGTTCAATGGCCTCCCGCAGATCCCGCACGACGCCGGTTTCATATTCGATGGTGGTGACCGCCGCCGTGGAGCCCGGCACAAAGACCAGGGCCTGTCCTTCCGTCAATCCCGAATCGGCAACGGCATCGGACACCGCGGTCGTGATGTCGATGATGTCGGTATCGGCGCTGGTCCTGAATGACAGGTAAGAATTCGTGATGTTGAATGCCATGGCTCCTTCCCGATCATGTCCAGCTGGCGACATACTCCAAGCCCGCCGGCGTGATGCAAGGGTCCTCCGCACTCCAGCCCCCTTTCAGCCCGAGCTCTTTCGCCGACAGTTCAAAATGGCACATGGCGATGCCCATGTCCACGTTCTGGAGCTCGATATCCTTGCCCATATGACCGTATCCCGGCGTCCTTTTGAGGTAGAAGTGAAGGGCGTGCCGGTCGCCGGCCAGGATGATCCGCCAGGGCTGCTTGTTCGACGCCGAGGGCGCCAGCCGGACGCATTCGAGGGGTATCTTGTATTCGCCGGATTGCCTCTCCTCCAGGGCATGGCCGGTGTCAACCAGATAAAAGAGCTCGTTCCAGTGTTTGCGCTTGTCCGAGGCGGCGGTGTAGCGAAACAGGCGATCCACGACCGATCGTTTGTCCCCGGGGTATCCGACGGGGGTGACCGCCGGCAGCACCTCATCCTCTCCGATGCGGATTCGATCGGCAAAGCCGCTTCTTTTGAAGGTTCCGCCCAGCCAGCAGGTTCCCAGCCCCATGGATGTCGCCTGCAAAATGTTCCGCTCCATGGAGTAACCGTAATCTTCCATGGCTCGCGGGCCTCTTTCGACGCAACCGGCGATGAATTGACGGGCTCCCCTGATGACGCCATAGGTCGTGAGCCCTTTGACCTCGCCGGCCTCCGTGTCGTTCAAATCGGCGAGCTCGAAACGGACCCGGCCTCCGAAAGGCGTCCGGGTGTTCACTGAGAGGAACTGCCTCAATTCGGACAACTTCCCGGGTTCGACGGCGGTGCCGCTGTATGTCCTGCAGGACTTCCGGGCCTGGATCGCTTCGATGACGGTCATTGCTTCCTCCGATATCCCCTTCCTTTCTTTGGGGGCTTATAACCGATTCTCCCGGCAGGCGAGGACAGGGAGCGCGAAAAACCGATCCCGCCCCGCCGGAGAGCCCCGCACCGCGGGGTCGCCCTCGCCGTACCTGCCGGCCAGTATAGTGAAAAATCCCGCCCGGGTCAAAAAAAAACAGCAGACCGGATCGGGCAGAAGAAACAGCGGAGGGCGGCCTGGTTTCATAAAGCAATCGGATACCCGGCACTTGGATACCCGCTTGCACAAATGTCCGGGTTGCCCCATAATGGTGCCGGGGGAAGAGGGGATGCGCTATGGAAAGGGTGATATTCCTCGTTGATATGAATGCGTTTTTCATCAGCTGCGAAAGGACGAGGAATCCGTCGCTGGAGGGAGTGCCGGCCGCCGTGGCCGGCGATCCGAAACGGCGCACCGGCATCGTGCTTGCGGCAAACTACGAGGCACGGTCGCGCGGTGTCAGGACGACCATGGTGCTCCATGAAGCCCTGAAGCGCTGCCCGGAGCTCATCCTCGTACCGCCCGATCATCGCTTCTACGAGCGGAAATCGGAAGAGGTCATGGACCTGCTGGCGAGCTATACGCCGCTCATGGAGCAGAACAGCATCGATGAGGCATGGCTTGACATGACGGGGTCTGAAGGTCTTTTCGGCAACCCCCTGGTGGCGGCGGGAAGGATCATGGACGATATCAGGGTCAGCCTCGGGCTCTGGTGCTCCATCGGCATCGCCGAAAACAAATTCCTTGCCAAGGCGGCGGCCGAGATGAAAAAGCCCCTGGGCATCACCGAACTGTGGCAGCAGGACATACCGGTGAAGTTCTGGCCGCTGCCCGTGACGGAGATGCACGGCATCGGTGTCAAAACGGCCGAAAAGCTGGGCAGGACGGGAATAGGGACCATCGGAGAGTTGGCCAGGTCCGACCGAAGCCTGCTCGTCGGGACGTTCGGCAGACCCGGGGAAGAGATGCACCTGCGCGCGAACGGGATCGACCCCTCCCCCGTGATCCCCCGCATGGCCGACGATATGCGGTCCATCGGGCGTTCGACGACGCTGCCGAAAGACGTCTCGGACATGGGGGAGGCAAAGCGCATCCTGATGGAACTAGCCGATGAGATCGGCATGGCGGCGCGGCGGTGCGGCAAGAAAGGCCGCACGGTGCATATCACGCTGAAATATGCCGATTTTCGGGTGGTCACACGGCAGGAGGCCGTTCCGGCGACCTGCGCCACCAAGGAGATATACGGGGCAGGCTGCCGCCTGCTCGAGCGGCATTGGAGCAGGCTTCGCCCGGTGCGGTTGATCGGGATGAGCCTTTCGGGGTTCCGCGAAGCGCAGGCAGCGGATCAGCTGTCGCTGTTCGATCAGCCGGACGCAGGCGCCGCGGATGACAGGAACGAACGCATCGACAGGGCCATGGACTCAATCAGGACCCGGCACGGTTCGGGCAAAATCACCTTCGCCGCACTGCTGAAGCGGTAGCCGGGCTTTTCCCCGGCCGTAAGAAGGGGCGCCCGCAGGAGGACGGGAGGTCCGGGCGGCAGCCCCGGCGGCGCATTGATCATTCAGGAGGGCGAGATGAAAAGGTTATC
>JBFMBA010000067.1:0-9498 GCA_040755475.1 Thermodesulfobacteriota bacterium | reverse complement strand
ACCCCGCCCAGGACACCCCAGGCGAACCGCCATCCGAGCGTGAGTATGACAAACTGGACCATCAGAGGCAGAAGGGCGCTGCCGAGCCGGTCGCCGATCCGGGCGATGCCCATGGCCCTGCCCCGCAGACGGACAAACCAGTTGGCGACCGCCACGGCCGTCGCCAGACTGAGCACCCCGACGGCGATCATCCGCGCCACCCCGAAAAAAAGGTAGAGCTGCCAGATCTGGTCGACCATCGTCATGGCGCCCAGCCCGATGCTCAGAAGCAGGATGGCCCAGAAGGTCACCATCCTCGGCCCGTACCGGTCCAGAATCGGGCCCACGATCAGGGACAGCAGCCCGCCGCAGATGGAACCGAAGGCAATCGACCCGGTAACCGAAGCCCGTGTCCATCCGAACTCATCCACCATCGGCTTCATGAACACGGAAAGGATGTTCTGAAAGACGCCGGACTCGGTGAAACTGATCAAAAAGGAAACGCCGACGATGATCCAGCCGTAAAAAGGTTTGCGCACATCTGGCCTTCCTGGTCTCCGGGGCCGCCGTACCCTGCCCGGGAAACGATCGTTGGGTGTATGGTCACACCATCGGTGCGGACCGGCAGGCGATTCCGAACCCGGGTGCTTTGCAGGCCCATTCCGGCGGCGGATCGCGGCCGGAACGGACCGGCAAAGGGTCGGCGCCCGGGAGAAAAGGCGGCCCTCAGGGGTGCGCCTCGTCCCAGTTTTTCCCCGCGGCGATCTCCACGCGGAGGGGAAGCCGCAGCGTCACGACCCCCTCCATTTCCTCACGGACGAGGGCGATCAGCGCCTCCCTTTCGGCCGCGGGCGCCTCGAAGACGAGCTCGTCGTGGACCTGCATGATCATGGCGGCCGCGAGGCCTTTTTCCTGGATGCGCCGGAAGATGCGGACCATGGCGACCTTGATCAGGTCCGCCGCCGTTCCCTGGATCGGGGCGTTGATCGCCGTGCGCTCCGCGAACTGCCGGATGGCAGGCTGGCGGCTGTTGATCTCCGGCAGATACCGCCGTCGCTTCAGGAGGGTCATCACATACCCCTCCCGCCTCGCATGGGCAAGGATGCCGTCGAGATACGCCCTGACCTTCCCGTATTTCTGGAAATAGCCGTCGATATAGGCCTGGGCGAGCTTCTGCGTCACGTTGAGTTCCTTCGCCAGGCCGAAGGCGCTCATCCCGTAGAGAACGCCGAAATTGATCACCTTCGCCTGCCGCCGCATGTCGGCGTTCACCATCTCCGGGAAGACCCCGAAAATGTCCGATGCGGTGCGGCTGTGGATGTCTTCGCCGGCGGTGAAGGCCTCGATCAGCGACTCGTCTCCGGACAGATGGGCCAGGACCCGAAGCTCGATCTGGGAGTAGTCCGCCGAGACGATCACCCAGCCCGGCGGGGCGATGAATGTCTGGCGGATCCGCTTCCCTTCCAGGGTCCGGATGGGGATGTTCTGGAGGTTCGGGTTGCTGCTGGAGAGCCTCCCCGTCGCGGTAACCGTCTGGTTGTAGGAGGTGTGGACCCGGCCTGTGCGGGGGTGGACCATTTCCGGCAGGGAGTCGATATAGGTCGATTTGAGCTTTACCATCCCGCGGTAGGCCAGAATCTCCGCGGGCAGCTCATGGCTCGCGGCGAGATAGGTGAGGACATCCACGTCCGTCGAATACCCCTCCTTGGTTTTTCGCCCCCGGGGAAGGCCCAGCTTCTCGAAGAGGATGACCTGCAGCTGTTTGGGAGAGTTGATGTTGAACGTCTCTCCGGCGAGCCGGTAGATCTTCTCCTCCGAAAGGGTGATCAGCTGGAGGATCTCCTGGGACATGGTCCCCAGAAGCGCCCGGTCCAGGAGCACCCCCTTCTGCTCCATGGCCGCCAGGACCGTGACCAGCGGCATCTCCACGTCGCGCAGCAGGCCGGCCAGGTCCGCTGCGGCGATCTTGCCGGCGAGCGCCGCGGCAAGGGCCGTGACCGCCTCCGCCCGCCCGCAGGCATAGTCGGCAGCCTTCTCCACGCTCACCGAGGAAAAGGGCACGGCCTTCGCGCCGCTCCCTACGAGCTCCTTCGCCGCGGATACCTGCCGGCCGAGATGGTCCAGGACCGTGTCCGCCAGATCGAAGCTGTGCCGCGCCGGATTGAGCAGATAGGACGCGACCATCGTATCGCATCCGATTCCCCCGATGGAAACGCCGTTTTCGGAAAGGACGATCGTTGTCGTCTTGAGATCGTGGCCCTGCTTGGCCACCGCCGGATTCCTGAGGAAGGGGCCGAGGGCGCCCAGGAGGACGTCGGCGGGAAGCTGGGGCGACCCGTCGTCATGGGCAACGGGGATGTAATACCCCTCGCCCGGCTGGAGCGAAACGGCCAGGCCCACCAGCGCGGCCCGCATCGCCTCCGTGGAGGAGAGGACCGGCTCGAGCGCGAATGCCTTCAGGTCACCCAGCCGCTCGACGAGCGCCCCGATTGCCTCCGGCGTCCGGACGATGTTCCACTCCGCGGCCGCTTCGGCGCTGCGGGTCTTGAGTTCCTGGAGGAGCGACGAGAATTCGAACTCCCGGAAGAGCGGGATGAGGCGCTCCGGATCGGGATCGCGGCGGCGGCAGGACTCCAGGTCGAAGGCGACCGCGGCATCCGTCCGGATCCGGGCCAGATCCCGGCTGAGCTTCGCCCGGTCGGCGTTGGCAAGGATCGCCTCGCGGGTCCTCTGATTGTGGATCTTCTCCGGGTGAGCCAGCATCTCCTCGATGCCGCCGAACTGCTCGATCAGGCGGAGCGCCCCTTTCGGTCCGATTCCCGGGACGCCGGGGATATTGTCGGAGGCATCCCCCGTCAGGCCGAGCAGATCGACGACCTTCTCCGGAGGGAGCCCGAAGCGCTCCTCCACCGCGGCCACATCGTAGGTCTTGTCCTTCATCGTATCGACCATGACGATGTGGGGGGAGACGAGCTGCATCAGATCCTTGTCGCCCGAGACGATGACGACCTCCAGCCCCTCCGCCGCCTGCCCGCGGGCGATCGTGCCGATGATGTCGTCGGCCTCCAGCCCTGCCTGCTCCACGATGGGGATGGAAAAGCCCCGGACAATCTCCTTGACGTAAGGGATCTGGGGAACGAGGGTGTCGGGGGTGGCCCGGCGCGTGGCCTTATAGTCCGCAAAGGCCTCGTGCCGGAAGGTGGGACCCTTGACGTCGAAGGCGACGGCGATGTAGTCCGGCTCCTGATCGCGCAGGAGCTTGATCAGCATCGTCGTGAAGCCGTAAATCGCGTTCGTGGGAAAACCTTTGGAATTGGAGAGTTCCCGGATCGCATAAAAGGCGCGAAAGAGGTAATTGCTCCCGTCCACCAGGACGAGTTTGGGGCGTTTCTTCTCATTCGGCATATGGCGAAACCTCACGGTTACCGGGGTTGCGGCGCGTCATTCCCTGTCCGCCGTCATCGGCTGGGCTGGCGACCTGCCCCGCTGACAGACCCTTCCGGAAGGCGCCCGGCAACCCCATGAACAGGCCGGGCGCTAACAGCCCCCCGTCTCGAACAGAGCCGCCCGCTCCTGCCCGTTGCCCTCTTCGTCGCCGCCGTCCCGGCCTTCGTCCACCACATCCACGGCGGCCGCTGCGCCTGAAATCTGGATCAGCGCATGGCGCACATCCATCAGATGCTCGGCATCCCGGTCGTCATCGGCAATGATCCTGCATTCCCTGATCCGGGTCTCGCCGCTGTAGTCAAAGAGAACCTTCACTTCCCTTCCCCCTTTCCCGTTGAAGGCCGGCCCGACAACGCGCGAATAGAGGTCCCGCAAGGCCTCCGGCGCGGGCAAACGGGTCTGCCGACCCACTCAGATATCGAAGCGGGCGTTGATCTTGAAAGTGCGGACGGCCGCAGACTGGGGATATGCTCCATATCCGCCGTCTCTCTGATGCGGGCCGGGGCCGCCTCGAGCGCTGCCCCATCGGGTGCGATCGGCGTGAACCGGACGTTGCATGCGTGCGCCCGCCGGCAGTTGTCCATCACCCCGGGAGAGCCGCTGACCGTCTCGACGAAGGCGGCTGTTTTTTCGTAGGGAATGCGGGCGGCGCAAAGGGTGCTCGCGAATCCACGCTTGCGGAGATCAAACACCGCACCGCTCCGAACCGCATACCACCTTCATTCTGAAGGTTTCGGCAAATCGCGCCAGCTGCGGCCGGCGGGCCGCCGGAGAAACCTTACCCACGCGCCCTTCGCTTTTCGTTTCATCTTCGCAAATGCGGTCATGGTTCCCGGCGGCGAGGCGGAGCGGTTTGTGGAGACGGTTGAAGAATTCTTTCGCGGCGGCGTATTCCTCGATAGTGCCGGTCCCATGTCCTTGATCATGGTGATGTGAAATTTACACCTTCCCATGCGTCATGTCAAATGTTGACTTGAGGATTAGCGCAGACGGCAAGGGTTACGCCGGCTGTGCCCCGAACACGCTTTCACCCCTCCCCCGGCTCATGGATGCAGTGCGGTTCCCCGGATGAGGACCATGATCCAGCCGACTTTGACGGGCCTTGAGGCTGCCGCAATAATCCCTGTCTTTTTTATGCCGTTTGTTTTATAAATCTCCGTCAATTTGATGAGATCAACTCTACAGGGGGATAAGAACCGATGTCCCGAGCAGACAGATATTTGAGGGCATGCCGGAAGGAAAGCGTCGACTGTACTCCGGTATGGATCATGCGGCAGGCCGGCAGGTACCTCGAGGAATACCGCGCACTCAGGGCGAAGTACAGCTTCATTGAAACCTGCAAGACGCCAGAGCTTGCGGTGGAAATCACCCTGCAACCCATCCGGCGGTTCGAACTGGATGCCGCCATTATCTTTGCGGACATCCTTTTGCCGCTGGAAAAGATGGGGATCGACTTCGAGTTCACCCGGGACGACGGCCCGCAGATCAACAACACGGTACGGACGCGGCGCGATGTGGAAAAGATGAGGGTCATGAACCCCATGGAGGAAATGGCCTACCTCATGGACGCCATCCGGATGGTGAGGCGCGAACTGGGGGGCAAGATACCGCTGATCGGCTTTTCCGGCGCACCGTTCACGCTTGCCAGCTACATCATCGAAGGGGGCGGTTCCCGGAATTACCTGTTCACCAAGTCCATGATGTACCGGGAGCCCGACACCTGGCATCTGCTCATGGAAAAGCTGACCGACATGGCCATCGCCTACCTCAGCGACCAGATCAAGGCGGGCGTCCAGGCCGTGCAGGTGTTCGACAGTTGGGTGGGATGCCTTTCCCAGGCCGATTACCGCGAGTTCGTGCTCCCCCACCAGAAGCGTCTGATGGCGGCCCTCGACAGGTCGGTGCCGAACATCCACTTCGCCTTCGGCGCGTCGCACCTGCTGCCGATGGTCAAAGAGGCGGGCGGCGACGTGATCGGTCTCGACTGGCGCACGGATATCGATGAGGCCTGGAAGATCTTGAACGACGAGCCTGCCGTCCAGGGAAACCTCGATCCCGTCGCCCTGTACGGTTCGCGGGACTATATCATGAGGCGAGTCAAGGAGATCCTGGATCGGGTGGGCAACCGCAGCGGCCACATCTTCAACCTGGGTCACGGCATACTGCCCAACGCGCCGACCGACAATGTGAAAGTCATGATCGATCTTGTGCACGAGCTGAGCAGGAGACAATGACGACCGGCATACTCATGGTGACCCTGGGTGGTCCCCGCAATCCGGAGGAGATACCGGGATTCATCCGGAATTTTATCGGCAGGGACCTCCCCCCTCCGGCCATGAGGGCCGTCGTTGAGCGCTACGAAAAAATCGGCGGCTTCTCGCCGCTGGTCGACATCACCGGGGAGCAGGCGCGGGCACTGGGTGAGGCCCTTGGTCCCGGGTATCTCTGCGCCCCCGCCTTCCGCTATGCGCGGCCCTTCATCGAAGACGCCCTGGATCAGATGGCGGCAGCGGAACCCACGCGGATTCTCCTGCTGCTTCTGTCTCCTTTTTACGCGGGCATCACCACCGGCAATTATATGGAAAGGGCCAAAGAGCATCTGAAAAAGAAACCCCTTCCCATACCGGTGGGTTTTATCCACAGTTGGTTTCGCGAGCCGCTTTTCATCGAGAGCTGGGTGGAGAAAATGAAAGAAGATCTCTCGCATGGGGAGGCGTTCACTCTTTTTTCGGCGCACAGCCTGCCCAACAAAGATTCGAATGAGCCGTACCGGCGGCAGATCGAGGAGACCGTCGGGATGATCGCAGCGCGTGCGGGAATCAGGAACTATGCCCTCGGATGGCAGAGCATACCGAACAACGTTCAGGAGCCCTGGATAACGCCCACCGTGGAGGAGAGGATCGATAAAATCGCCGCCGCCGGTTTTGGAAGCCTTGTCCAGGTCCCTGTCGGATTCACCGCGGACCACATCGAGACGCTTTACGACATCGACATCGTCCACCGCAAGTACGCACGGGAGAAAGGCCTTTCCTTCCGCCGCCTGCCTTCGCTCAACGCCGGCAACACCTTCATCAGGGCTTTGAAGGAGGTCGTATTGAAGTTCAAAGGAGATGAAAAATAATCACTTATGAACGGTAATGATGGAAATATCACCCGGAAGAACCCGAGGGTGGCGATCATCGGCGGCGGCATCTCCGGCCTCGCCTGCGCCGTCGATTTGAAGGAAAAGGGATTCGACTTCACGATCTTCGAAAAGGAAAACGCCGCCGGCGGCAAGCTCGTCACGGAGAAATTCGGAGATCTTGTCGTGGAGGGCGGACCGGACAGCTATCTTCCCGAAAAGATCTGGTCGGTGCAACTGATCAAGAAGATCGGACTCGCCAGCGAGATGCTCTGCTCGAACGACGCGTTCAAGGGCACCTTCATCTATTCCGGCGGGCGTCTCCATCGCCTCCCCGAAGGGGTCATGCTCATGGTGCCCACCATGATGATGCCGCTGGCGGCATCCAGCCTCATCTCCTGGCCCGGCAAGATACGGATGGGCATGGAACTCTTCGTACCGCGGCGGAAGGACCGCAAGGATGAAAGTCTTGCCGAATTCGTCACCCGCAGGCTGGGCAGGGAATGCCTGGAGAAGATCGCCGAACCCCTCGTGGCGGGCATCCACACCTCCAACCCCGACAATATGAGCGTTCTTGCCATATTCCCCCGGTTCATCGACATGGAGCGGAAATACGGGAGCCTGATCAAAGGGATGATAACCGCGATGAAAAAAATGCCGCCCCCGAACCCGTCCGGCCCCCCGATGACCTACTTCATGTCGCTGAAGGAGGGGATGCAGGAACTTGCGCACCGATGCGTATCGCACATCGGGGCCGAGCGGGTGAAGACGGGAACCGCCGTTGTCTCCGTCATGAAGAAAGAGAACGGGTACCGCCTCGCTTTCGACGACGGGTCAACGGCCGATTTCGACGCCGTAGTGCTTGCCACGCCTTCCTACATCACAAAGGAGATCCTCAAGGATGTCGATAAAGGGCTCTGCGACCGCCTGTCCGCCATCGAATGGTCGTCATCGGCGACCGTTTCCCTCGCATTCCGGAAAGAGGAGATCAAAAGGCCCCTGCGCGGGTTCGGGTTCATCGTTCCGCGCATCGAGAAGCGAAGGGTAAACGCCTGCACCTGGAGTTCCATCAAATGGTCCCACCGGGCGCCGGATGATACCCTGCTGATCCGGTCTTTTGTCGGCGGCGGGCATCACGAAGAGCTCGTCTCCCTGAACGACGATGAACTGCTCGCCGTGGTTCGAGAAGAACTCGGACAGATCGCGGGCATCACCGCTGACCCTGTTTTTTTCAAGGTATACCGCTGGTTCAGGGGGATGCCCAAGTATACCGTGGGCCACCTGGAACGCATCGCCGCCATCGATGAAAGACTGAAGGCGCACCGGGGGCTGTATCTCATCGGCTGCAGCTACCGCGGCATCGGGATCGGGGACTGCGCGAAAAGCGGTTTCGAGGCGGCGGCGGCGATCGAGGCGCTCCGGCCGCAATAAATCTCCCTTTCCGCACTTTTTCTCTTGACAATAGAACGATAGTTCTATAGATTGCCACTCTACAACATGATTGACAAATTTGGTAGAAGGTGTTTTATTTACTCTGGTTTTCGTTCCCATCTTCACCAGGCAGGGAGGGGCAAAGATGAGTGGACCGGGAACACCATTGGTAAACAGCGTCAGGGAAGGGATACATCCACTGCCGGCATCCATCCACGTACTACCCCATCAGCCGGCTCGTCAATCCCCCAAACTACTTGATCAACTGCGGGAGGCCCTGCGTTCCCGCCATTACAGTCACCGTACGGAGGCCACCTATTGCCACTGGGTAAAGCGGTACATTTTTTTTCACCATGTGCGCCACCCTGCCGAAATGGCGGAGCCTGAGATCAATAGATTCCTGACCCATCTCGCCGTAAGGGAGCACGTCAGCGCTTCAACTCAGAACCAGGCCCTGTGCGCATTGCTCTTTCTTTACCGTCATGTTTTGAGACATGAGATTGGCGATATTGGGGAGGTCATTCGTGCCAGGAAGCCCAAACGCCTGCCCGTGGTCATGATACGCGAGGAAGTCAAAGCCGTCCTTGCCCACCTTGTCGGCGATAAATGGCTTATGGCCTCTCTGATGTACGGGGCAGGGCTACGACTGATGGAATGTCTGTGTCTGCGTGTCCAAGATGTGGACTTTAGCCGCAATGAAATTACCGTACGTGACGGCAAAGGGGCGAAGGACCGAATCACCATGTTGCCTACATCACTGAAGGGGCCTTTGCAGCAACATTTGACGCAAGTGAAAACAATCCATGAAAAAGACATCGCTGCGGGCTGGGGTCGCGTCCAATTGCCCGATGCGCTGGAAAGAAAGTATCCCAATGCCCCACGAGAATGGAGATGGCAGTGGGTTTTTCCCCAAGAGAAACGATGGAAAAATCCCCGAACCCAGGAGCAGGGACGGCATCATATAGACGACTCGCTGGTGCAAAAGGCCATTAAAGATGCTATCATCAGGGCCGGACTGACCAAGAGGGCCTCTTGCCACACTTTTCGGCATTCTTTTGCTACTCATCTCTTGGAAGGGGGTTACGACATTCGGACGGTACAGGAACTCCTTGGTCACAACGATGTAAAGACGACTATGATCTATACCCATGTTTTAAACCGGGGACCATCCGGCGTGCGCAGTCCCGTTGATGAGATTTAAGGGTACCGAGAGGATTTTATGCCGACCGGTATAAAACCTCTGGCCCAAACCGACATTATTAGAGAATCGTAAATTTTTTCGCACTGTTACTATGCAGACATATGAGTTGCATCGGCGTCTTATACCGACCCGCGGATCGGCGTTTGAGATATTATCAAGGATAGGTCGAAACATTGTTCTGTCCCAAGCAATGAAGCTTGAAATAATACAAGGAGATCTGCTAGAGCAAGACGTTGATGTCATCGTCAATGCCTGGAATCGTAATATCATCCCATGGTGGTTGCTGTTGCCGCAAGGTGTATCAGGTGCTATTAAGAAG
>JBFMBA010000066.1:0-5080 GCA_040755475.1 Thermodesulfobacteriota bacterium | reverse complement strand
AGTTGCCCCGTTCGCAGTTTCCGCACAGAGAGCAAACACATGCCACACAAGATCAGGTACTACAGCACCAACCGATATCTGGATGAGTTGCCGGGCATCACCCCTTTCAAGGAGACCGTTTCCTTCCGTGAGGCCCTGATGAAGGGACAGGCCCCCGACGAAGGGCTCTTCATGCCCGAGCGGGTCCCGGTCCTTCCCGTCGACGCGTTCAGGGCGCTTAAAGGGGAGCCTTACACAACAGCGGCCCTGCTCGTAGCGGAAGCCTTTCTCGCGGAGGAGATCCCCGCAGAAACGCTCGGGCGGATCATCGAGGACGCCTACAACTACCCGGTGCCCCTGGAGAACGTCTTTGCGCGCAAATACATTCTCCGCCTCGATCAGGGACCGACCGCCTCCTTCAAGGACTTCGCCGCCCGGATGATGGCCCGCTTGATGAGCGCCCTGCGCGATCCCGGGATACGGCTGAACGTTCTGGTGGCCACCTCGGGCGACACGGGAAGCGCCGTCGGCGATGCGTTTCTGGGGGTGGAGGGAATCGATGTGACGATCCTCTACCCGCGCCAGGAGGTCAGCGGCAGGCAGAAGCGGCAACTCGACACGATCGGGCAAAACGTCCAGGCCGTTTCCGTGGACGGAAAATTCGACGACTGCCAGAATCTCGTGAAACAGGCCTTCGCCGACCCTGACTTCGCGCACCTCAACCTGACCTCGGCCAACTCGATCAACTTCGGCCGGATTCTCCCGCAGATCATCTACTATGTCTATGCATGGGCGCAGCTTGCGCGGGAATCGGAACCGGCGGTTTTTTCGGTCCCCTCGGGCAATTTCGGCGACGCGCTCGGCTGCGAATACGCCCGGCGGATGGGGCTGCCCGTCGAGAGGCTCGTCATGCCGACAAACGAAAACGATGCCTTCCCGCGTTTCCTGGAAACCGGGGTCTATGAGAAGATATCGCCGTCGCGGGCCTGCCTCTCCAATGCGATGAATGTGGGACACCCCAGCAATCTCGCCCGTTTTTTCGATCTCTACGGCGGCACGGTGGACCGAAACGGCGTCGTCCACCGCAACCCGGACCTCGACGCGATGAAGGCGCATATCTATTCCGTCAGCATTTCGGACCGGGAGACGAAAAAGACGATCAAACGCATATACGACCAGCATAAACTGCTGCTTGAGCCGCACGGCGCCGTCGGATGGCGGGGACTTGAGGTCTATCTTGAGCTCTTCGGCGACTTCCCGCTCTGCATCGCGCTGGAAACGGCCCATCCGGCCAAATTCCCGGACGAGATCCGGGAGCTTCTGGGCGTCAACCCCGACCTCCCGAAAAGCATGAAGGATATCGATCAGCGATCGGGTCAGCCGGCGCTCCTGTCCGCCCATTACGGCGAACTGAAAACCTACCTGGAGGGACATCTACGCGCCGCCGATTGAAGACGCCAACGATGCGTAAGCGGATGGCAGAATGGCAAAAGGATTGACGATGACCCGCAGGATCCAGCTTCTGATCGGCATCCTTCTTTTGATTGCATCTCCGGCCAAAGGCGCTGCCGCCCCGCTCGCCGGCGAACCGTCCGACCGGAAGCTGATCGTCGCGGGACCCGGTTCGAGCACCGCCGTCATGCAGCGGATCGCCGACTCCTTTCAAAGGCGGCGGCAATCCGACGTCTCCTTTCACGTCATCCCCGGCATCGGGAGCACGGGGGTGATCAAAGCGGTCACCGCAGGACGGATCGACATCGGATTATCCCCCCGCCCCCTCACGGCCGAGGAGAGAGGCCAGGGGCTCATCGAGACGCCCTACGGCCGCACGCCCTTCGTCTTCGCAGTGCAGGAGTCGAACCCGACCGTCAGCATGACATTGACGGAAATAGAGGCGCTTTATGCGGGTTTGCGCGAAGTCTGGCCCGACGGCAGGCGGGTCAGACCTATCCTCCGTCCCGTCCATGCCGATGCCTCGCTCTTTCTGGCGGGCATCAGTCCCCGACTGAAATCGGCCTACGAGAAGGCGCACTCGATCCCCGGCGTCCGCATCAGCATGACCGACGGGGAGGCGAAAGAGAACATCGAAAAAACCCCCGGCGCATTCGGTACGATATACGCTTCCTGCCTGGTGATGGAACCGCGAGGAATCAAGGCCCTGGCGATCGACGGGGTAGCCCCCGCACCGACCAATCTTGCAGACGGCGTCAATATTTCAGCCGGCAGGTACCCCTACGCCGTCACCATGTCCATGGTGTACAAAAGGGATCATCGAACGGAACGGGTGACCGATTTTATCCGCTTTGTTTTCTCCAAAGACGGAACAAAGATCCTCTCGGAAAGCGGCTATATGGCAGTGCCGCCTCTCGCGGGAAAGTGAGTGGACGCAACCATGGACACCCGATCCCGGCTATCAAAAACATCCGGCACAACGATCATGAAGATCCTGGGCGCCACGATGGCATGCCTGTTCGCCTTCGTCATCCCCTTTCTGTATTATTTGCTTTCCCTGTCCGAGATTCGGGATACGCTGGCAGCCGAGACCGTCTTTATCTCGAAATCCCTGGAGAAGATCATTCAGGCCCGCCCGGACTTCTGGGAGTACGAGACCGTCAGTCTGCGTGAGATCCTCTCTGAAAAACCCATCAAGGGCCATCCGCGTGAAAGGGTCATCCGCAACGCGGCCGGAACCGTCGTGGTAAAAACCGGCCCGAAGGCCAACCGCCCCGCGGTCACGGTCTCGGCGACGCTCCATGACTCGGGACTGCCCGTTGGAATATTGGAAGCCAGGTATTCCATCCGCACGACGGTCGTCTTCACGGCGCTCCTTGCGGTCTTGACATCCCTCATAGGCTTCCTGAGCTACGCCCTGTTCCTGATCTACCCCGTCCGGAAACTGGAAAGCGCCATGGCCGAGCTGATGCAGGCCGAGGAGGAGCAGCGCCAGAGCCGGCAGACCGCAGAACGGTTGGCCGAAGAGACGGCCGTGATCGCAGAGATCGGGCGGCTGGTCAGTTCCACCCTGGATATCGACGAGGTGTATGAACGGTTCGCCGCCGAGGCGGGCAAACTGATCCCCTTCGACCGGCTGGCCGTAAACATAAAGCACCCCCATGAGGACACCATAGAGATCGCCTACGTCTCGGGATCGGACATCCCTGCGCGCAGGCACGGGGACAGGGTTTCCCTCCAGGGTACGCTCACCGGGGAGATCCTGCGCACCCGTTCCTCCCTTTTGCTCCAACCGGACAACACCCCGGCAGGCATTGCCGAAACCGTTCATCGATTCCCCGCCCTTGCCCCGAACTTTCAGGCGGGATTGCTTTCCACCCTGAGCGTCCCCATGATCTACCGGGATGAGGCGGTCGGCGTCCTCCATTTCCGAACGAATCAGGCGAAGGCATATACAGGCAATCACCTCCGCCTGGCCGAGCGGATCGGGGATCGGATCGCCGGGGCGATCGTCAACGCCCGGCTGTTCAATGACCTCAGGAGGACCGGCGCCTCCCTGCGGGAGAGCGAAGGGCGGTTCCGCGCCCTGGTCGAGGAGGCGGCGGTGGGCGTGGCCGAGATCGACGTGGACAACGGCCGTTTCTGCACGGTGAACCGTCGGCTCTGCGAGATGGTGGGCAGGGCGAAGGAAGAGCTTCTGGACTCCACGTTCCAGGAGATCACCCATCCCGAGGATATCCACCTGCACGACGAGAAGACGGCGCTGATGCGAGCCGGAAAAATCAGGCAATACGACCTGGAGAAGCGATACCTCCGGAAGGACGGGCAGAGCGTCTGGGTGAACATTACCGTGTCGCCCCTCTGGAAGGCCGGGGAGCCTCCGGGGCGCAACATGGTGGTCGTGGAGGACATCACCGAGCGAAAGCGGATGGCGGAGGAGATGCGGGAGATGTCGCTGCGGGACCAGCTGACGGGGCTCTACAACCGGCGCGGGTTCATCACCCTGGCGGAGCAGCAGATCAGGGCGGCAAACCGGGCCCAGAGGCCGCTGTACCTCACCTTCATCGATCTGGACCGCCTGAAATGGATCAACGACACCTTCGGCCACGAAAAAGGGGACCAGGTACTGGCCGATACGGCGCAGCTCCTCCGGCAGACGTTCCGGGAATCGGACATCATCGCCCGCCTGGGCGGGGATGAGTTCGCCGTCCTTTCGGTGGACGCGGCGGAAATCAACCAGGTTCAGCTGGCTCAGCGGCTCCAGCAGCAGATCGACGGATACAATTCCAGAGAAGAGCGGCTGTACCGGCTCGCCATGAGCTGGGGGACGGTGGTCTACCAGCCCGACTCCTCGGTGTCGCTGGATCAGCTCATATCGGCGGCCGACGAGCTCATGTACACCCAGAAAAAAACCAAGTCACCCTACTGAGACCGACGGGCGATCCACCGCGATCCCGGGCACGCGCCAAGGCCGGGCACACCCTTTCCTCCCATGACAGGCGGGATATCCCGTCACGCGGCCGCCCCTTGCGCCGACCGGCCATCGGCGCCCCAATGGCTGCCCGGCCCGCCGTTCCCCTTTGCACCCCCTGGTGCGGTCTCTCCAGCGCGCTCCCTGTTGCCCTTGGACAGTTCTGGTGCGCGGGGCGCGGGGCGTCGCTCCCGGCCGATCTTTCACCCACCGCAGGGCTACCGCATCATCACCAGCTTCTGCTCCGCCTTCGGGACATACCACTGGATGAAGTTCCAGCCGATCCCGAGGGGCGCGGTCTCCACCCCCCGGAAGCGGGCGCTGATGATCGGAAGCGCATCGGGAACATAGAGAAACAGATAGGGCTGCTCCTCGGCAAGGATCTCCTGAATCCGGTCATAGCACCGCTTCCGCACCTCCCGGTTGAAGGTCTCTCTTGCCTTCACGATCAGGGCGTCCACCTCCGCGTTCTTGAAGGAGACGAAGTTCAGCTCCTCCTGCCCCGTCTTGCTGGAATGCCAGACGTCATAGAGGTCAGGCTCCATCGGGATGGTCCAGCCGAGGATGGTCGCATCGAACTTGCGCTTGTTGATGAAATCCTTTACGAAGGCGGCCCATTCGACGACGCGGATTTTCACCCCGATGCCCACCTCGGCGAGCCGCCGCTGGATGATCTCG
>JBFMBA010000065.1:0-2268 GCA_040755475.1 Thermodesulfobacteriota bacterium | reverse complement strand
GGCCGTCCTGGCGGAAAAAGGGGCCGTGGAGTACCGGCCGACGGTGGACCTCGACACGGGCATGCCGCGGCAGGTGCTCGAAGCCGATACGATCGTCCTGATCGAAAAGTGGGAGACGCTCGAGGCCTTGCGCAACCATCTGGTGATGCCCCACATGCTGGTCTACCGGGAGAAAGCGAAGGATCTCATCGCCGGCTCGGTGCGCAAGGTCCTGCGGAACGCCCGACGTCGCCGCCGCGGCCGTCAGAAACTGATCAGCAGCTTGGCCGCCATGATGACCATGGCGATCAGAAGGACAATGCGAATCACCCGCTCACCCCGCCGGACGGAGATCTTTGCCGCCCACCACCCCCCGGTCGCGTTCCCGGCGGCCAGGACGAATCCCAGTGTCCAGTCGATGTTCCCCGTGGCGGCGAAGATGGCCATGGCGGGGATCGTGTAGATGAAGAACACAGCCGCCTTGTGCATGTTGATCCGGACGAGGTCCATGTTCATCAGGTGCCTCAGGGCGGCGATCATGAAAAACCCGATCCCCACCTGGTGCAGCCCCCCGATGAACCCGATCACGAGCATGACGGGATAGATCATCCATCCGCCCGACGTCTCCCCGATCCCCTTCGCGCTTCTGGCGGATTTGGGGAAGAGGACCGTGGCGACCAGGACGAGGATGAAAATGCCGAGCAGCTTCTGAAACAGGAGGCTGTCCATCCGGACGGCGGCCACGGCGCCGAGAATCGCGCCCGGGAGGGCGCATGCGGCGAGCCGCATGCTCGTCCTGAGGTCCGAATAGTTCTCCCGCCGGAAGGAGATGACCGTGGCGATGCACTGGATGAAGACGGCCAGGCGGTTGGTCCCGTTGGCCAGGGGGCTGTCAAGGCCCAGGAAGATGAGCATGGGAAGCGTGATGGCCGAGCCGCCCCCGGCCATCACGTTGAGTATGCCGGCAACGATGCCGACGACATAGAGCAGGAGAACGAAGGGGATGTTGTCCATGCGATTCAGGTCCGCCCCGCTGGCGAAAGGGATCTCCCCGGGCCCGGTCGGGCCGTTCCGGGTCCGCTACTTGTAGAACTCCTCCTCGTCGATCGGAAGCTTCAGCGTGACCCCCCGCTCCGCCGACAGACCCATCGCCATCGTCAGGACCAGGTTGCGGTGGCCGTCCCAGGCCGTGGCGTGGGGCGTCTCGGCGCCCGTGTAAATACGGGTGAACCAGGAGTTGGTTTCCTCGCGCATGGGGCCCCACAACTGCCCGAAGGCGATGTCGCCCGGGGGATAGCTCGTGAGAAACTCCACATATCGCTCATACTCGGGGCGGTAACCCTCGGGCCGGTAGCCCGCCCACTGCGGCTTTTCCGAGGCGAGCACCAGGTCGCGATGGGTGTCGTCCACCGTGATCACCCCCCTGGTGCCCACGATCCCGATCTCCAGCCCGTACACCGCCCCCGGCCAGACGATGGGCAGCGCCCAGCTGATGTTCATGCTCCAGATCGTGCCGTCGCTCATGGTGAAGATCCCGAACGTCGCGTCCTTGGTTCCGATCGGCCCCAGGACCTTGTCGACGGAGCGGGCGTAGAGCTCGGCGGGCTCCTTCCCCTCCATGAGCCACATCGACATGTCCAGGCTGTGGGTGCCCGAGACGACCATGGGCTGCAGGTTGACCTTCTCGGTGGTGCGGCGCAGCGTGGCGATGGGGACCATCCGGTTCATGAAGGCCCGGGTCGTGACCGTGGTCACGTCCCCGATCTCCCCGGTCCGGAGCTTTTCCTTGATGGCCAGAAACCGCCGCCTGAACCGGTTGGTGTAGCCGATCACCGCATCGACGCCGCTCTTTTGAATCGCGTCGTACACCCGCCGCGAATCCCTGACGTCCGTCGCGAGGGGTTTTTCGATGAACAGGCGATGCCCCCGCTCCACGGCGGCCAGGATGGGATCCACATGCTTGTTCTCATCGGTCGCGATGATCGTCGCGTTCACCTCGCTGCGTTTGAGCAGCTCCCGGTGATCGGTGGTGTAGAAATCCGCTCCCGAATCCTCGGCCAGCTTCCTGGCAAGCTCCTCGTTGATATCGCAGACGCCCAGCCATCCCACACCCGGGTAGTCCCTGGCGAGGACCGCCCGGATCCGACCGATCGTTCCGCATCCCACCACGGCCAGGCCGATCTCTTTGCGATTTGCCTCTTTTGTTCTCATGCGCTTCCTCCTGTTGACCCAACACCTCTATGCACCGAATGCACTGCCTAAGAGTTTACGCCCGATCCTCTTTGGGGG
>JBFMBA010000064.1:0-10203 GCA_040755475.1 Thermodesulfobacteriota bacterium | reverse complement strand
GTCGCCGGTCCGCAGGCTGAAGCGGCGGATCTGCGACGGGGAAATGTAGATGTCATCGGGGCTGGGGAGGTAGTTGTAGTCCACAGCGCGCAGGAATCCGAAGCCGTCCGGGAGGATCTCCAGGACGCCGGAACCCGAGATCACGCCGTTTTTCTCCGCCTCGGCCTGCAGGATGGAGAAAATCAGGTCTTGCCGCCTCATGCCGCTGGCCCCGGGGACCTCCAGCTCCTTGGCCAGCTTTGCCAGTTCGCTGATTGGTTGCCGCTTGATGTCTTCGATGTTCATCATTGCACCTTTACGTATGGATTGTGATTCCTTTTCAGGGCTAAGGGGCGTCCGCCGCGCACGAACAGCCGTTCCCGCCGGCCTTCAGTCTGCCCTATCCAGGTAAGTAACTTCAGATTTTACGGTATAAAGACATATACAATGAGGGTCATGGAGTTATTAGGGTTGCCTATGGGTCTCTGGAATCAATCCAAAAGGAAGGATGGAGCATTTGCCTTTCTGAATTTGTCTTCCTCTATATCAAACAGTTGGGCGATGTCAAGTATTTTTTCAGCAGCTGCCGTCCCGGAGCATCAGCAGGTTGATCTGTCTGCCCGTATCCCCCCGGGTTGCGCGGTGGGAAAAGAAGAGGTCCTGCCGGCAGGCGGTGCAGTATCCGGCCTCGCAGATGTTTTCCGCCGGCACCCCGCTGTCCGTCAGCGCCATGCGGTTGGCCGAAGCCAGATCGAGCATCCAGCGGCCGCTCTGGCGGCAGGGATGGAGAAAGCCCTTCACGCCCGCGCGGGCCCGGAAGGCGTCATGAACCGGGCCGTCGACCTGGTAGCAGCAGGCGCCGATGGCCGGTCCAATGGCGACCAGAATGTCCTGCGTCCGGCATGAGAATCGTTCCTGGAGGAAGGTGACCATCTTGGATGCGATGCCCAGGGCGGTGCCCCGCCAGCCTGCGTGGGCGACACCGATCACCCGGCGGAGGCGGTCCGCAAAAAAAAGAGGGACGCAATCCGCCGTCTTGATCCCGATGGCCATTTCCGGCCGGTCCGTGACCAGGCCGTCGCAGGGGGGTACGGCGCCTGGAGCGGGGGCGTCGCCGTCGAGGGGAACGATCCGGTCGCCGTGAACCTGCCGCATCTGGACCAGCCGGCTGGCAGGAATCGAAAAGGTACGGGCGATCATGGCGAGGTTGCGGTGGACGTCCTGCTGCCGGTCGCCCACGAAAAAACCCGTATTGAGGCTGGAGAAGGGACCCTGGCTCACCCCGCCCAGGCGGGTGAAGAAGGCGTGGGTCAACCAGTCCAGCGCCGCCATGGCGTCGGCTTCCAGACAGGGCATGGCGCCCTTTTGGGTAAGACGGATCATGGGTCACTCTTTCGTCCGCTCCCGCAGGAAGCGGCAGAGCGATGCCATGTCTGCCGGCGGGGAAGAGGAAAAACGCAGCGGCTCTCCCGTCACCGGATGGGTAAAGGAGAGTTGCCAGGCGTGGAGAGCCTGGCGGTCCAGCGTCTTCATCCGCGACCGGAGGGCGGCGTCCTCCACGCTCCTGATTCTGCCCGTTCCGCCGTAAACCGGGTCCCCCACGAGCGGATGGCCGATCTCCGTCAGATGGACCCGGATCTGATGGGTCCGTCCGGTTTCCATATCGATCTCCAGGAGCGCGGCGACGCCGAACCGCTCCCGGACATGCCAGCGGGTCACAGCCGACCGGCCGCGCCGGCTTGCCGTGGACATCTTTTTGCGGTCCGCCGGATGCCTTCCCACGGCCGCCTCGATCGTTCCCCCGTCGGTACGCGGGTTCCCGTAGACCAGGGCCAGATAGGATTTCTTCACCTCGCGCCGCTTGAACTGCCCCGCCAGCCCCTGATGGGCTGCATCGGACTTGGCCGCCACGATGAGCCCCGATGTCCCCTTGTCGAGGCGGTGCACGATTCCCGGGCGAAGGACGCCGCCAATGCCCGAGAGGTCCCGGCAGTGGTGGAGCAGGGCATTAACCAGCGTGCCGCCCGGATGGCCGGCCGCGGGGTGGACGACCATTCCCGCCGGCTTGTCGACCACCAGCAGAGAGGAATCCTCGTAAAGAATCGTCAAGGGAATTGCCTCGGGGGCCGCCCCCGGGGGCTTTGCCGCCGGAAGATGAACGGCAACGGTGTCTCCGGTCTTCAGTCGGCGGCCGGCCTTGACCGGGCGGCCGTTCACCAGGACCCTGCCTTCGGCCACGGCCCGCTGGATCTGGGCGCGGGAGAGGCCGGGCTCCATCCGGGTCAGGAACAGGTCCAGACGGAGCCCCCCCGTTTCCGGGGCGACCGTATGGCGATGGTGCCGCTCATGGCCGCCTGCCGCCGTTTCCGTGGTCATGGCGCCGCGGCGCGTGATGCCACCCCGTGGATGGCGTCGCGCAGCTCCCTGTATTCGCCCGCTTCCAGCGTCCGCAGATCGAGCAGGATCTGATCGCCGGCCACCCGGACGATGACGGGCGTGTCGCGCCTCCGCAGGCCTTCCTCCAGAGCACTCGCGGAGAGGGCGGTGGAGCGGACGCCGACCAGAACGGTGGGAATCTCCTGCGTGGGAAGCGATCCTCCGCCGGCCATGGATGCGCCCTGAATCAGGGAAACGGTCAGCCCCTCGGGCCGGTTGCGCCTCAGAAGCGCCGCCAGACGCTTCGCCCGCCCCATGAGACGGTCCATGGGTTCGGTCAGGGCCGCCAGGACAGGGATGCGGGCGATGGCTGAACCGGGCCGGAGGTATTGCAGCAACGTCGCCTCCAGGGCGGCCAGGGTCAGCTTGTCGATCCTGAGGGCCCGGTTGAGCGGATTTTTCCGGATCGCCGCCATCGACTCCTTCTTGCCCAGGATGAGGCCTGCCTGGGGTCCTCCCAGGAGCTTGTCGCCGCTGAAGGTGACCACGTCCACACCCGTGGCGATCCGGTCGCGGACGGTGGGCTCGGGATCGAGCCCGAAGCGGTCCAGGGCGGTCAGGCAGCCGCTGCCCAGGTCATCCATGACGGGGAGGCCGTGCTTCCTGCCCAGATCGACAAGCGAGGGAAGATCCGCCTCTTCGGTAAAGCCCACGATCCGGAAGTTGCTCGTGTGGACCTTGAGGATCAGCCCCGTCTCCGGGCCGATCGCCCGCGCATAGTCGGCGATCCTGGTCCGGTTCGTCGTGCCCACCTCCCTGAGGCGGGCGCCGCTTTTTTCCATCACGTCGGGAATGCGGAACTCTCCCCCGATCTCGATCAGCTCCCCGCGCGAGACGATCGCCTCCCGCCCCTGGGCCAGGCTGTTCAGGACCAGAAGCACCGCGGCGGCGTTGTTGTTGACGACCAGCGCATCCTCGGCGCCGGTCAGGGTGCAGAGGAGCTGGCGGACATGGTCGTACCGAAGCCCGCGTCCGCCCCTGCCCAGGTCATACTCCAGGTTGGAATAGCGCCGCGCGACGTCGATGACCCGTTCCAGGGCCTCCTGGCAGAGAGGCGCCCGGCCGAGGTTGGTGTGGAGGATGACCCCGGTGGCGTTGATCACCCGCCGCAGACGGTACCGGTCGAGGTCTGCGAGGATCCGTTCGGCCTCCAGCGCCGACTCCTCCTTCGAGGGCTGGCGCAGCTCGCCGCTCTTTCCCCCGTCTGCCAGAATCCTGTCGCGCAGAGACTCCACAACGGACCGGCAGGCCTGTTTCACCAGCTCGCGCGGGATTCCGGCAAGGGCTGCCCTTTTTTCGAGCAGAAGCATCATCTCGTCGATCTTCGGCAGGCTTTTGAGCCGTCCGCTTGTGCGCTCATCCATGGTATGCCCGTCCCTTCCCGGTTGACCGGGAGCGTATCCCGCAAGCCCCGCCCTGCAGGCGGAGTTGAGGGGCACATCGAAAAAGAACACGTCTTTGCCGGGAAGGCCCGCGTTGCGGATGGGGAGCCTCACCCGTCCATGCGGGCTGCCGAAGCACCTCGCCGCGGAAGCGCCTTTCCGGCACCCTTGCCCTCCCAGGCCGAAAGATAGCGGATCGCGCCGAGAGTTGCAAGCGGGTTTGTGTTGTTTTTTTGGTGAAACCGGTGTAGATTTCGACATATCGGGTATAAGTGCATTCGTTTATTGCAGAGGGAGAAGTCATGAAACGATTTGAAGCGGTCATCGGCAACGCCGTCCGGGAGTTCGTGTCGGACATCTACATCACCGGCGGGCACCCGATGGTCACCAGAAAGCATGGTGCAATCCAGTTTCACGGCGCCACGAAATGGTCGCCCCAGGAGATCGACGATCTGGCGGCACAGATGCTCACCTCCCGCCAGCTGGAGATGCTGCGGCAGCGCAAGTCCGTCGATTACGGCATGTCGGTCGCCAACGCCCGTCTCCGGGTCAACCTGTTCACGACGGCCCGGGGGATCAGTCTGGCTATCCGCATCCTGCCGGGGCATATACCGACGATCGACGAGCTGAACCTCCATCCCTCGCTGAAGGAGATTGCGAAGCTCAGATCGGGGCTGATTTTGATCGGGGGTTCCACGGGGGTGGGCAAGACGACCACCGTCGCCGCCGTCATCAATGACATCAACCGCAACCGCCGCGCGCACGTGGTCACGCTGGAAAACCCCATCGAATATCGTTTCCGGTCGGACAAGGCATTCATCCAGCAGCGCGAACTCGGCGCGCATATGCCTTCCTTCGCCCAGGGGCTTCTCGATGTGCTGAGGGAAAATTCCGATGTGATCGTCGTGGGCGAGCTGCGCGAGCCTGAAACGATGAGGCTTACCCTCAATGCCGCGGAGTCGGGGCATCTGGTCATCGCCACGATGCACGCATCCACGCCGGAGGAGGCGATCTACAGGCTCTGCAACGCCGTACCCCCCGAATCCCAGAACGAGGTCCGCTTTCAGCTCGCATCGACCCTCAGCTGGCTCATCGTCCAGCAACTGGTCTATGTGGAGAAAATCGGATATCTGCTCCCGGCCCTGACCATTGTCCGCGGCACCTCGTCGGTGAAGAACATCCTCCGCGAAAACAAGCTGCACCAGCTCAACAGCGCCATACAGACCGGGAAAAACGACGGGATGTTCACCCTGGAGCGCTACTGGAGCGACTATCTGGAGACCCGCAGGAACCTGATCCCCTACGCGCAAATCTACCATGTTCCCCCCGACGCCGCCCCGGATGGAACCTATGAGTCGCCCCTGACGGATGACCTTCCGGAACTCCCGGCCGCCAAAAGGAGAGGGGCGGAGCCGGAGGCGGACCCGATCATCGTGCACAGCCCCTTCAAGCAGAGGGACATGGAGAATATGCTGACCATAGACGAAGGCGAATCGCTCAGCGAGCTTCTGAAAAACCTTGATAAGTAGGGGGGATTGATGACCGCCAGAAACAAGCGGGTTTATGCGCGGGCGAGCACGCTGCTGCCCGCAAAGGTTCGTCGTCTTCGCCCGGCAGAACGGGAGGGACTGGCCTGCCGGATCGTTACGGGGGGGATCGTCATCGATGACGCACCGCCCCCCCGGGTGGACGACGAGAAGCTCCAGATGTGGCTCAGCATGCTCAACGCCAAGCTGGACTACCTGATCCGGCTTGCACCCGCCAGGCAGGAGGAGGCCGTACACGCGAAGATCGAACCCCTGAACCTCAGCGCGGGCGGCATGAGCCTGGTGACCGATGAGCATTTCACCCCCGGGGAAAGGGTTGAAATACGCATCGTCATGCAGGCCTACCCCCCGAAGGTCCTGTATCTATACGGCGAGGTCCTGCGAATCGATGCCGTGCCGGAAAAACCCGGCATGCATCTGCTGGGGATTCAATTCGAGGGGATGAGCGAAGAGGTCCGGGCGGAGATCCTCCGGTTCGATTTCAGAGCGCATCGGCAACGAATGATGAGCCGAAACCGCGAACGGAGCGGGCCGGCTACTTCCGGCGCCACGGATTGATCTGCGCCGCGGGGCGGGCTGTTTCCCGATTTCCCGCTGCGAAACCGAACGACGGATCATTCCGGGCGGGCATGCAGGGCCCCTGCCGTACATCAGAGCGGCTCTCTGGCGGTTCAGCGCGGGGGGCGGGGCTGGTTCACCGCGCAGACCGCTGTCGGCAGTAGTCGCGGAAATTGTTCACGGCCGTGAAGAATTCCCGCATCAGGACCACCCAGGTGTATCGGCCCCGCTTCGTGAGACGGATTTCGGTCCCCCGCCGGGAGATCGCCCCGACGAGGAAAAAAGCCAGCAGATCCGGCCAGAGGAGGCGCAGGAAACGTCCGCCGTACCGGCTGCGAAGCGCGGCCGTATCCAAGCGGGTTCCGAAGAGCTTCATGAGGAAATCATAGCGGATCCGGTCCCGGTCGGAAAAAACGCGCGAGGCCGCAAGGGGCAGTTCGCCCCGGTCGAGCCGGGCGGTGTAGTCGTCGATGTGGAAGGAATTGGCGTAGCAGGTTCCGCTCAGATACCCGATGGAGCCGCTGCCGAGTCCCGCATACTCATCGTAATCGACGATGTACTCATCGATCATCGCCTGCCGCCGCGAGAAGCACCAGGCCGAAGAAAACCGGTACGTGGGGGTGAGGCGTCCGACGATCTGATGGTAAAATCGCTCCTCCTGCCGCTGGTCCACCTTTCCGAGTGTTTCCATGACCTGCTTCCGGGTTGAATCGGAGACCATGAGCGGATACCAGGTTACCTGATCGATTCCGATCTCCAGCAGGGTGTCCAGATCCCGATCCAGTATGGCCTGCGTCTGCGTCGGAAAGTTGAAGATCATGTCGGCGTTGAGCGTTCCGAAGCGCCCGAGCGTCTGACGGAGCCTCCCGGCGATGTGGGCGCCGCTGCCGTATTTGTCATACCGGTCCATCTTCCTGAGCAGGCCGTCGTCAAAGCTCTGCACGCCCACCGAGAGCCGGTTGACGCCTGCCCGCTCGAGGACCGCCAGGCGGTCTTCGGTCAGGTGGTTTGGATTGGTTTCCACGGACAGCTCCCGGATATGGAAGGAGGCGCGGGCCAGGGCGACGGTCTCCTCCAGCTCGTCCATCAGGACCGTCGGCGTCCCGCCGCCCACATAGATCGCTCCGAAGTCATAACCGCGTTCGCGGTAGAGACGGATCTCCCTGCGCAGCGCGCGAAAATAGGCGCGGCAGGGATCCTCGGCAAAGGTGACGCGGTTGAAGGAACAGTAGGGGCATAGCCTTTCGCAGAAAGGGATGTGGATATACAGAAGCCGCGGCCGCGATTCGCCCGGGGGGGGAAGCAGGGGCGCTTCCCTCTCTTCGAAGCGCAGCGTACGGGAGAATTCGCGGCGTGCCCCGGCGGCAATCAATGCGTGGATCATGGTCGTCTTCCCGTCGTCAATGAGGCCGGCCCACATCGGAATGCGGCCCGGAGATCCTGTTCCTTGAGCGGGGCAAGACGATGTACGGTCGACATATCTGCGGCGCGGGCAGGAAAAAGGATCGTGTGCGTTTTCCCATCATCCCGGCCTGCTCGCAGGGGGATGCATGGCATTGCCCCCATGAACTAACAAACATCCCTTCAATTGGCAAGGAGGGAAACGGAGGCCTCTTGAAAAACCGGCACGGCAGTGCTATGTAGAACATACGGCAAAACCTCCGTTTCGGGCCGCAGCGGGTGGATCGGTTGGCGGTCCAGGCAGGCCGCAAGGGGTGTGACGATGTCCAGAAAAATACTGACCCTCTGGGAAGGGGAGAAGATCAACGAGGCGGACGCCCGCATCCTCAGGACTCCCGCCACCGAAACGCCCTATCCTTTCGACAGGGCGACGAAGGAGGCCATCCGCGCGCTGACAAAGGCCTTCCTGGAGCGGGAAGAGGCGGTGGGGCTGGCCGCACCGCAGATCGGCATCGGCACGCGGATCATCGTCTTCCGGACCCGGGGCTTCGATGATAAGGACACCGGACAGAAAAAGGAGGATTGCGAAATCCTCATCAACCCCCGGATCACCCAGCAGCGGGGAGATCCGGTCGTGGGCGAGGAGGGCTGCCTGTCCTGCCCGGAGATCCGCGTGGAGATCAGCCGCTATCCCGAGATCAAGGTGCGCGCCCTCGATGCGGAGGGTCAGAAGGTGAGCAGGCGTTACCTCGACTTTGCCGCCCGGGTGATCCAGCACGAAATGGATCACCTCGAGGGGAAACTGATCGTGGACTATGAGGGGACCGCCTTCGTCCCCAGGAAAAGGCAGGATTTCTTCGACAAACTCTTTCAGGGCAAGTGATGAAATTTTTGCGAAGCCGTCGCTAATGGAGGATCTGGCTCAGGAAAAGCTTGGTTCTGTCATGCTGCGGAGTGTCGAAAAATGCCTGCGGCGTGTTTTCTTCGACAATCTTGCCGAAATCCATGAACATCACCCGATGGGCCACGCTTTTGGCAAACCCCATTTCATGCGAAACGACGATCATGGTCATGCCTTCCTCGGCCAGGTTGATCATGACGTCCAGGACCTCCTTGACCATCTCGGGGTCTAGGGCGGAGGTCGGCTCGTCGAAGAGCATGATTTTCGGCTTCATGCACAGGCTCCGCGCGATAGCGACACGCTGCTGCTGACCGCCGGAGAGCTGCCCGGGATATTTTCTCGCCTGATCCTCGATATGCACTTTCTTGAGGTACAGCATGGCCATCTCTTCCGCGTCCCGCTTGGGTACCTTCCGGACCCAGATGGGTCCCAGCATCAGGTTTTCAAGGATGGTCAGGTGGGGGAACAGGTTGAAATGCTGAAAGACCATGCCGACCTCTTCCCGGATTTTTTCCACGTTTTTCAGGTTTCCGGTCAGCTCGATGCCGTCCACCACGACCCTGCCCTTCTGAAACTCCTCGAGGCGGTTGATGCACCGGATCAGCGTTGATTTCCCAGATCCCGAGGGGCCGCAGATCACGATGCGTTCCCCCTTGTAGACCGTCAGGGAGATGTCGTCCAGGACGTGCAGCTCGCCGAACCATTTGTGCATGCCCGTGATTTCAATGATCGTGTTTTCCGGCGACCGGTTGACGCTTTTCTTGAGAGGCTCATCGTTCATAAACCGTTCCCATCCTTCTTTGGTCCCTCCGGGCACAGTCCCTGCCTCCCGGTCCGGTGCCCTCCGCGGGCGGGGCGCCGCTAGGCATGCAGCTCCCTTTCCAGGCGGCGGCTGTAATTCGACATGGCGTAGCAACAGACAAAGTAAATGAGCGCCACGAAGATATAGGCTTCCGGGCTGAATCCCATCCAGATGGGGTTGCCGAGCACGGACTTGGTCGTTTTGAGTATGTCGAAAAGGGCGATGATCACCACCAGGGAGGTATCCTTGAACGCGGAGATCAGGATTCCCACCGTGGGCGGGATGACGATTTTGAGCGCCTGGGGCAGAACCACGAGCCGCATCATCTGCACATAATTGAGCCCGAGGGATTCGGCGGCCTCGTACTGGCCCCTGGGAATCGCCTGCAGGCCGCCCCTCACCACTTCGGCGATATACGCCGCGGTGAACAGGATGATCGCCACCTGTGCGCGCAGAATCTTGTTGACCGTGACACCCGTGGGCAGGAAGAGCGGAAACAGGACCGAGGACATGAACAGGAGGCTGATCAGGGGAACCCCCCGTATCAGCTCGATATAGAGAATGCAGATGGTCTTGATCGCGGGCATCTTGGATCGCCTGCCGAGGGCGAGAAAAATCCCGAGAGGGTACGCCGCGACCATGCCGAACACGGAGAGCATCAGCGTCAGGGGCAACCCGCCCCACTGGTCGCTGTCCACCGGTGACAGGCCGAAGAAACCCCCCTTCATCAGGAAGCCCATGAACAGAAGACCGGCCATCCAGATGTAGCCCAGTGAACGGTTCCAGTGGCTTCTCTCCTTGCTGTAAAGCACGAGGGCGATCAGCATCACCATCGCCGCCAGCGGACGCCAGTGCGAGTCATAGGGATAGAAACCGAAGAGAATGAACCGTATGTTGGCCGGGATGATGGACCAGCATGCGCCGTCGGCGTCCCTGCACTGTTCGGCCGTGGACAGCCAGAGGCTGTCGATGAACGCCCACTGTATGAAGGGAGGGGTGACCTTGTACAGCAGCAGGCAGACCAGGATGGTGACCAAGGTATTGAAGGGGCTGCTGAAGAGGTTCGCTCTCAACCACTGCAGCGCCCCGATCCGAATGACCGGCGCCCCCGAATCGACCTTCCGTGCATGGTCTTGCGTTGATTGGGTCATGGCTTCGCTATCTTTCCACCAGCGCCATTTTTTTATTGTACCAGTT